>JBOGMA010000030.1:0-9073 GCA_050746465.1 Acidobacteriaceae bacterium | reverse complement strand
GCCGCGAAACGAGGACGCGCCAGAGCGGCATAGAGCCGATAGTTGCGGTCCTGGCCGTGCGGCGGTTCCGTGAATTCGCCACAGGAGCAAACACGCCCCTCGCGCCCCCCTCAATCAAAAAACTTCGTTTCAGTGTCTTCAAAATCCCCGCCTGAAAACAGGCGCGGATGCGTGAAAATCAGGGCCGGCCAATGGCCCCACTCAACATGTAAATCAGAGCCCCGCGGTTGGCCTGCTCAAGCGTCTATTGCTTGAGTGGGGTTGAATTGCGCATCTTGCTCGCGCATCTCCATCAGCCGATCGGATCCGATATATGCTCCAGCAACCCATGCAGGATAGCTTGCGCATCGGCACAGGCCTGCGCAGTTTGCGCCACAATCTCCTGCGCTGCCTGCTGGAATGGCTTGCCCCGTTCAATGTCGTCGCCCGCATTGTCTACCAGTTGCTGAACGCTCTCAGGCGTGGCTTCGAGGTGGAATTGCAGTCCTATGGCGGAGCCGAGTTGAAACGCCTGATTGGGAACGGCATTGGTTTCCGCAAGCCTGACGGCCCCCGCGGGCAAGTCGAATGTTTCTCCGTGCCAATGCAGCGGAGTGAATGTTTCCGGAAACAACGCTCCCGCGCCGCTTGCCGTCACCCGCCGCGCCGGGAACCAGCCGACTTCTTTCTCGCGGCCCCGGTACACGCGCGCGCCCATCGCGCTGGCAATCATCTGCGCGCCCAGGCAAACGCCAAAGACCGCGCGCCCGGCTTCAATCGCTCTCCGAACCAGCGCCTTTTCTTCTTTCAGCCACGGGTGGTGCTCTTCGTCGTTCACGCTCATCGGACCGCCCATGACAACGAGAAGATCGAAGTCCTCAAGCCCCGGCAACGTCTCGCCTTCATCAAGGCGTGAGCGGCTGATCACGTGCTTGGCCCTGCGTGCCCAGTCTTCAATGGCCGCCGGTCCTTCAAATCCGACATGCTGGAGAACATGAATGCGCATCGTTGAGTGGCTCATGTCCCAATCATAATGAGTAGTCGTTGCCTCACCCACGAAAACGCGATGCGCGTCCTCACCGAGCCAGCATCAATGCTGCGTTTGAGCAGCGTTGCTCCAGTCGGCATGCCGTGAGCGCAGTTCCTTGTAGATGGCGGAGGCTTGCGCGTATGCGTCTCCATGGGGAACCAGCGCGAAGTGATCTGGTTGGCGATTCCACGCGTCTTCCATGGCGAACCAATCGATAGGCTTGGGGTTGGAATTGGTTTTCAGTGCTGTATCCAGATCGTCAAAATAGCTCTTCCAGCGTTGGTAGTAGAGAGTACCGACCAATCCTGACCAATCTTTGTTGGCGTAATCGTGCAGATCTTCGGCTGGTCCCCTGCCTCCCCACGTCGTGAGGATGGAATGCATATCGTAGTCGAGCGCTTTTTTTTCAACGCTGTTGCTGGCCCAGGGCTTTGTTGCATCCAGCCATGGCCCAAGCAAAAACCACTTGTTCGTGGCCAGCAGGCTGTCTTCTTCCTTCATCAGGCGCAGCCATTCGTGGGTCAACAATGCGAACTGGGTCTGGTCTTTGGCGTCAAACGCAGCTTTGATTCCGGGCAACAGGGCTCGGCCACGATTGTCGATGACCTGTCGCGTGAGATTCACCAGGTCATACCGGTAGGTTTCCGTTGTGCGCAGTTTTGGGGCAACTGCCAGCAGTTCGGGAAGCGCACTCTCAAATTCCGCCGTGTTGTAAACGATGTCCTTTCCGCCCCAGGAATATCCAGCAGTAAGGCTGGGTCGCGTGTTGAAAACAGAGTCCTGCGCGGCCTCGCGATCGGCGGGCATGTGGTAGGCAGTATTCACAAGAATCTGCCATGCGCGGTCGGCATGAGCATCCCGGCCCCCGTAGCGGCGTTCGGCATAAGCAGAAAACCAGTGAGAGACGTCAACCGGCTGCGTGTGCCAGGCCATTTCCATGAAAAAGGCAAAAGCTGCGGGGTCGGTATCCAAACCCTCGTTGTAGAAGGCGATGCCTTGCATATGGCTGCCGGGAGCCATGCCCCATTTGGGTATGCGCTTTGCGAAGGTCTGCAAATGCGCCCCAAGAACGTTGCGCCCTCCAAAGTCCCAGATAGCGCTGTACAGGTAGGGCGCGCCCTTATATTCAATTTCCGGATTGTGGCGCAGGTCGTTGTTGAGCTGTTCGTCGACGATCATCAGCTTGCTGCGGTCCACAGCGTTGATGAGCGCGGGACGGGGATTGCCCTGCCAGGCCAGCATCATCCAGTAAGCGCCTGGATGAGAGGACTCCAGCGCACTTTGTATCGCAACCGAGCCCGCCCCCACAGGTACATCGCCGGGAGTGCCGCCTTCCTGGAACACCTCCATGTCATAGATTGAGGTGTCGCCGAAAAGTTCCCGCTGGTGGCGATAGAAATCAGACGCGATTTTCGCAAACAGCGGATCGCGCGGGTCAAGCCAATCGGGACGCGTGAACCCGTTGTGGCCTCCCCATTTTCCCTGCGCAATGACATGGGCTCCCGGGTGCTTCTGCGCAAACCCCGTGGGCACCATACCGTAGTAGCCGGGCAGAACGGGAGTAATTCCCAGACGTCGCATATAGGCCAGAAGTTCCTTTGCCGACTGCGCACGCTTTTTGAGCAGCGCCATGCTGATGGGGCCGCCAAAGCCATACATGTTTCCCATGAGCTGCCAGTTCTGGTGCGCAGGCAGCGTAATCCAGTTGCGAATTTCCTGGTCCGTGTAGCCAAAGTCGCGGAATGTCTCGTAGAGGACCAGGTCGGCTCCGCGCTCAATCAGGACTGTATTGACCCCGTTCGCGGCCATAAGATCAATTTCGTGTTTCCAGCGGGGTAGCTGCCAGTATGGCGAGCTGTATCCTGAAGTGTTTTCGTTCAGAGCGTAGCGATACCGGTACGGTGATCGAATTTCGATAGCGGAGCTTGGGGCCGGAAGCTCTGCCGGCAACGCCAATTGGTCGCCGTTGGTCGATAGCTGTCCGTGGGCCACATATTTCAAATACCAGTTGAAGCCGGTGAGCAGGGCTACGTTCGAGCTTCCGGATATCTCAATCGCTCCCGACTTTCCGGAGATACGAAAGACATCTCCTGCGCTCGCGGACGGTAGATAGCTGAAATGCACCTGGCGCGCAATCTTCGCGCCAACCAGTTCCGTGAGAGCTTCCCGGGCCGGCGCGCTGTTCATGGATGCAGCAGGAGCCACCGGCAAAAACAGTACGAACGCCGCCATAAGCGTGGCCGCAATTCCAAACATCAAGCCTTTCCTTCGCACAGGAAGCTCCTCCGATCGAATCAGGCGTGCTGATTTTTTCCCTCACCTTTTTAGCATGTCCACCGGCTCGCGCACGTCACTATTCCGGAAGTATTGCGCGAACGAGGGCGCCATAGGTGGCGTGAGCGGCGGACGGCGTGGCCGGAGCGGCGCGCCCAATCTTCAATAGCAGCCTGTTCCTCATGTAACGTGCTGGAGAACATAAACGCGCATTACAACCGCCGATCGCTGCTCCTGAATGGGAACAACCTCTTGACCTTTTAAAGCCATCCGTTCGCCTTCTCAATCTGCACTTTGCACATAACTATTAAGGAACCTCCCCGGAGATACGAACAGATATCTTGACAATGTATGCTATGCTCTCGTTTCCATGAAAACTCCCATACAAAGAAAAGCAAAAGCCACCGGTTATTTGCCTACTCTGGATGGTTGGCGCGCCATTGCAGTTATCGGCGTCATGGCTTTTCATTCCGCGCGCATATCTTTTCTGCATCTTGGCGCGATCCAAAATTCCGGTGATCTGGGAGTTAACCTCTTTTTTGCCATCAGCGGCATTTTGATTTGTTCCCGCCTTCTTCAAGAGGAACAGGTGCATGGGCGTATATCCCTGAAGAGGTTTTACATTCGCAGAGTCTTCCGAATTCTGCCGCCCGCGTTCGCGTATCTTCTCCTCATCGCCCTTCTGGGTAAGATTCACATCGTCCGTGTCGTCAGAGGGGCCTGGCTTGCGGCAGCCTTTTTCTATCGAAATTATTACTTCATCCGCCACAGCAATGTGCAGTGGGCGCGGCTTACCAATCACTTCTGGTCGCTCTCCGTCGAGGAGCATTTTTATCTTCTACTTCCCGCAGCGCTGCTGCTTTTCCGCAACAGAAAGCGGCTGGTTGCCCTGATTTCGGTCCTCGTTCTTCTCTTAGCCAGAATCTTCTATGTCATAGCTCATCCGGCATTGATCGAAAAGCTCGGGGGTTTTACCGGCATGAGTTGTCGAACCGATGTTCAGATCGTATCGCTGCTCTGGCCGGCAATTCTTGCCATTGCCCTCAGCGAGGAGGACGTGAGGCTCCGGGTTGCATACTGGATTCGGCCGCGATTTATGCTCCCGCTTTTCGCTGTTATCGGAGTCATTGTGCTGGCGGCGCAGCGACTCCTGGACATGCACTTGGGAACCTTCTTATATTTTGTGATCATCCCGCTCCTGTTTCCGATCATCATTCTCGCAACGGTCTTTTATGCGAAGAGTATTCCGGGGCGCATTCTGGAGTGGGCGCCATTGCGCTGGATTGGGAGGCTTTCCTACAGCATTTATCTCTATCAGCAGCTTTTCTTCACGGATGTCCGTTCCCACAGTGTACTCAGATACCTGCAAAGGTTTCCCGAGGATATTATCGCGGTTAGTTTCTGCGCCGTTGCGAGTTACTACCTTATTGAAAGACCATTCATGCGTCTGGGGCATCGTCTTGCACCCCCGGTTACGGCAGGACGAGCGGACTTGGCGGATACACCTGTAAGCACGAGAGTGGGAACTGCAGTGAGTCTGGTGTGAGGTTCGCCGACTGCGACGCAATGCCAATCCATAAGCACCGGCAGCAGGCGCCTGGAACAGCGCCCCACTCGTCTCTATGGGGCGGCTATGATCCCAACCATGCACCAATCTATCGTTTCAGCACATCCACCGGCTTTCTCACGTCCGTAGTCCGGAAGTACTGCGCCAGTGATGGATGCTGCTTCCGCACCGCCTCATACATCTCCCACGCAATCCGCCGATAGGAGATATGTCCCTGCGGAGCCGACCGCAGTTCAGAAATGTACAGCGCCTCGGCAAAATCCATCTTGAACAGCGCGCGCTTGCGCGTCGCCAGCGGCAGAGCGTATTGGGCTGACTCGGGATGGTCCGTCGCAAGCGCGGCATAAGTCGCCTGCGCCGAGTCAATGGCCCGCGTATATCGCGCCTCCAGCCCCGCTTCCGTCACGCCGTCCGGAATTTCGTATCCGTGCAGGTGCGTGTAGTACTGCAAAATCTGCACGCACCGACGATGCCGGTGCATGTCGCGGAACCCCCCAATATCCATCAGAATGTCAAACCGCAGCGCCTGCCCCGCCGAAAACTCCCGAAGCAATTCGTCATGTTTCCCGCGATGCCGCGCCCCCAGCGCGATGATCTCGTTCCGCCGCGCTCCACTGAGCTGGTCCACAACCCGTCGAATCTGCCGATAAGGATGATGGCTCGCTCCATAAAGCAGCGTCGTCGCCAGCTCCACTTCCAGCGTTTCGTCCCCGCCAATCAAATCCACCGCCGGAGCCGGCTCAATCGGCTCCTTCCGCAGCAACTCCGCCGCCGCCTGTCGAAGCTCCCGCTTCGTCGCCATCAAATACTCATTCGGAGCCGCATACTTCACCAGCGTCGGAGCCGTCTTCACCTCGCGCAGCAGCACCGCTCCTGCCCGCTCGCCCAGCCCCGCATCCACCGCCGCAATCTCCCGCTGCAAGCCTGCAAATTCCTCGGCATGGACATTCCAGGCCGCCTCGCTCGCCGCTGCCCGCAGCGTCTCCCCAAGCTGCCGAACTTCCGCAAACTCACTCGAAAGCAGCCGCGACACCTGCGTCTCCAGCGTCCGAGCATTCACAATCTGACCCAGCGAAGTATTGGTCGCCAACGGCAGCAAATACCGCGCTACATCAAACGCCCGGGCCTTCAGCGTCCGCTCCCACGTCTCCGGCTTCATCTCCTCAGGCCGCGGAACCCGCCCCTTCAGCGACTCCAGCGCGCCCTCCGCTATTTCGCGATACGCCGCAAACGAGCCCTCCACGCTCTCCCGGAAACTTGCCGCTGCTGCCGTATCTGTCCCAAAATCCGGCATGTACCAGCCACTTTTCCGAAAATTCTGGTAACGTGTCGACCGCTCCTGGCCATCCCATCTCTGTTCGTCGACGAGTACAATCGCAGCGAGCAGCGAAAGCCGCTCGACGGCAAACGCCAGGTGAGCGAGATCGGCAATAGAACGATGACCGTACTGGAAATAAAATGTGTTCAGGAACTGCTCGGCTCTCTGGCTGCTGATTTCCTTGAGCGACTCGCGCATGGAAAGGGCCGAGCGCGAGTATTTGGCCATGGCGTAGGCCAGCACTTCGGGGTCCGCGCCGTGCACGGCAAAAACTTCCGTCTGGTTCTGGGGCCTCTCGGCTGATTCAACGGCTGGGTTCGCTTCTTTTTCAGGCATGGGCAACAGGATACGGTATTGGAGCCTCTGGAAATTGCGTAGTTCTTTCAGTCCCGTGAACGACTCCCGATCAACTACGGCTTCGGCGCGCATTCTGCGGCCAAAGTTCGGCCGCCCCAACGAAATTCTGTCTGCCACTGAGCACCGACCCTGGCCTCTGCCTTCGGCGAACTGGGTCATGACTCAGCGCTGGAACGATCTCCTCTTCGCACACTGGCCTGTCCCCGCCGCCGAAATCGCTCCGCTTGTCCCGCCCGGCCTTTGCATCGACACTTTCGAAGGTTCTGCCTGGGTCGGCATCGTCCCGTTCTGGATGGACCAGATTCACACGCGCGGCCTGCCCGCCATCCCCGGAGCCCGCCGCTTTCCGGAACTGAACCTCCGCACCTACGTCCGCGAACCGCACTCCAACATGTCCGGCGTCTACTTCTTCTCGCTGGACGCCGGCAATCCCCTCGCCGTGGCCGCCGCCCGCACCGTCTACAAGCTCCCTTATTACTGGTCCAGAATGAGCATTGAATCCACAGGCGACCGCGAGTTCCTCTACAACAGCCGGCGCCACTTCGTGAAGCCCTCGGCCCGTCTGCGCGTCCGTTACCGCAGCCTCGGCCAGGCCGCAGACAAATACGGCCTGGAGCAGTTCCTTACCGAGCGCTACGCCCTCTACACCGCCGACCGCGGAGGCTCGCTCTTCAAGGGAAACATCCACCACCTGCCCTGGCCCCTCGAACGCGCCGAAGCCGACTTCGAAATCAACGAACTCCCCGCCGCTCACGGAATCAAACTGCCGGACACCAAACCTCTGCTTCACTACAGCAGGGAACTGGTCGTCTACGTCTGGGCCATTGAGCCGCTTCCCAAACCGCACCTGGCCGCCGCCGGAGCCCCGGTCCCGGTCCCAAATCCTTAACCGCTAATCTTCTAGGTGAACTGAAGCCATCGCCATCGTCTCGCTATGCGTCAGTGACAATGACACCCGCCTCACTCCCATTTGTTCGGCCCGCTGGAGCGCCCGTCCGGAAAAGTGCAGCGTAGGCCGCTCGCCCGCAGCCCGCCGAACTTCTATCTCCGTCCACGTCACTCCGTGTTGGATGCCGGTACCCAGCGCCTTCGCTCCAGCCTCCTTCGCTGCAAACCGCGCAGCAAAGCTCTCCGCGCAGTTCCGCTTCCGCCCGCAGTACGCAATCTCACCCTGGGTAAACACGCGCCGCAAAAACCGCTCGCCGTATCGCTCTATGGTGTTTGCGATGCGGTCGATTTCCACAACGTCAATGCCTGTGCCTACCAGCATGAGGCTAAAAATAAATGATTTTCAGCTTCTGTGGAACCCGCAGCGCATTGAACCCATCGTTTGACCTATGGGGTATGATGGGTTTTCGTCTCCGGCAACCCATCCCGGGGGAAAGGCGAAAACTTCACCGGCGCATCCAACTTACCTGTGCATAGTTCGGAAAGTTCCATGACTAAGCCGAGTGAGCTTCGGCGAAAACTCGACCGCATCGTTCAGGCTGGTGTCGCGCTCAACCGCGGGGCTGATCTTCAGGCCATCATCCAGGGAGCTACGGACGCTAGTCGCGAGCTCTGCGGAGCGCAGTTCGGAGCCTTCTTCTATAACGTCGTGGACTTGAACGGCGAGCGCTATCGCCTCTATACCATTTCCGGAGTTCCCCGCGAGAACTTCGACAAATTTCCGCAACCGCGCAACACTCAGGTTTTTGGCCCCACTTTTGAAGGCCGGGAGATCGTTCGCTCCGGAGACATTACCAAAGACCCGCGCTACGGCCACAATGCTCCCATCTATGGAATGCCCGAGGGCCACCTGCCCGTCAAAAGCTACCTCGCCGTGCCCGTCAAGACCCAAAGTGGAGAAGTGCTGGGCGGCCTCTTTTTCGGCCATGCCAAGCCCGACGTATTCGATCAGGAATCGGAAGACCTCGTCACCGCTGTAGCCGCGCATGCCGCCATCGCCATTGAAAACGCCAGATTACGCGAGCAACTCATCCGAAAAATAGCCGATCTCGAAATCGCCTACGAGCGCCAGCGAAAAGTGGCCAGGAATCTCAGCGAACTAGCCGCCATTGTCGAGTTTTCCGGCGATGCCATCATCAGCAAAGACCTCACTGGCCGCATCACCAGTTGGAATCCAGCCGCCACCCGCATCCTCGGTTACTCCCGCGAGGAGATGATCGGCGAGTCGATCCTGAAGATCATTCCGCCCGAGCTGCAAGGGGACGAGCCCATCATCCTCGACAATATTCGTAACGGAAAGCGCATCGACCATTTTGAAACCGTGCGCATGGGAAAAGACGGCAAGCGCCTTGACGTTGCCGTTACCATCTCGCCTATTCGCGATGACTCTGGGGCGATAGTCGGCGCATCAAAAATCCTTCGCGACATCACCGAGCGCAAGCGCATGCAGGCATCGGTCCTGCAATCGGAGAAGATCGCCGCCACCGGCAGAATGGCTGCTACCATCGCCCACGAAATCAATAACCCGCTGGAAGCTGTCGTGAACCTGCTCTTCCTGGCCGGTGAGCGAGCCACCGATTCCACGCAGAAGGATTATCTC
>JBOGMA010000029.1:0-1886 GCA_050746465.1 Acidobacteriaceae bacterium | reverse complement strand
CCGCCGTAGGCAGCTCCCTGCCTTCCAGCAGCTTTTCCATCGCCGCCATGCCGCCTTCCAGCCTGTGGTCGCCCTCAATCATCCAGTTCTCCACCGGGGCCACTCCAATTTCTTCCAGCGACCGCAGAAAGCCCTCTTTGCGCAATTGTGACGAGCGCTGCTGCAGCGGTCCGCTTACAAAGCTGATTTCGCGGTGCCCCAACGCTGCCAGGTGCTGCACTCCCTCGCGAATACCTTTGCGATAATTCACCAGAAGCGCGCGCACCAACGGCGCCGGCGGCGCAGTGTCCACAAATACCATCGGCACATCGCGCGAGGTCAGCTCCTCCAGCACCGGCTGCTCAATGCCGAACGTCATCACCGCTACGCCCTCCACGTTGCGCTCCAGCATTCTGCGAACGCACGTGTCAATCTGGCCCAGGTCGTAGTTCGTCGAGCCCATCAGGATCTCGTATCCGTTGTCGACTGCAATCTCCTCGAAGCCCTGAATCAACTCCGGAAAAAATGGATTCGTGATCTCCGAAATCAGCAGCCCGAACAAGCGGCTCCGGCCCGAAACCAGAGACCGCGCCTGCGTATTCGGAAAATAATTGAGCACATCAATCGACTTCCACACCCGCTCGGCAAGCTGCTTATCGACAGTAGGCACGCGGTTAATGGTCCGCGAAACCGTGGCGATCGAAACACGCGCATGTTTCGCAACATCTCGAATATCCAGACGCCGCTTCTCTTTCTTGGTCGATACCGACTTCTTTTTCCCAGGCACAATGCCCGCCTTTCTCTTGACTTGCCCAGTGTAAAGCGCATACCTTCAAAGTTTCCAGTAAACGTTTGCCAAAGAAATGATGGTAAATCGCTTTAGCGGTGTGAGATTATCTATTCCCAGGGAAATCGAGGACAAAATTCTGTGCTTGAAAATCTGAAAGCCGAAGTCCTGGAGGCGAACCTCGAAATCGTCCGCCGCGGACTAGTCCTCTACACCTTCGGGAACGCCAGCGGCATCGACCGCAAAGCCGGCCTCGTCGCCATCAAGCCCAGCGGCGTACCCTATGAAAGGATGAAGCCCTCCGACCTTGTCGTCACCGATCTCGACGGCAAAATCGTCGAAGGCTCCCTGCGCCCCTCTTCCGACCTCGCCACGCATCTCCATCTCTACCGCGAATTCCCTTCCATCGGAGGCGTCGTCCACACCCATTCTGAATATGCCACTGCCTGGGCCCAGGCTGGCCGACCCATTCCCGCCTACGGCACCACGCACGCCGACTACTTCTACGGCCCTGTTCCCGTGACTGAAGAGCTCACCGACGAAGAAATAGGAGGCGACTACGTCCTGAACACCGGCATCGCCATCACCCGCCGTTTCCACGACCTCGACCCCGCCGCCGTCCCTGGAGTTCTCGTGCGCGGCCATGCCCCGTTCGTCTGGGGAAAAACGCCGATAGAGGCCGCTCACAACGCCGTTGTCCTCGAATCAATCGCCCGGATGGGATACTTCACCGCAACCCTGAATGCCGCCTGCAACGGCGTCTCCCAGGCGCTGCTCGACCGACACTATTTCCGCAAGCACGGCGCAAGCGCCACTTACGGACAAAAATGACGTACCCCCAATCTCGCGCTACGCTCGCAGAATTTTGAGGACATCCGTTTGATACAGTTAGCCAGCCTGCTCGCCCTCTTCCAAGTTGCAGCACCCAGATCGCAACTCGTCCGCCTCAACCCGGTGGACATCGCGGTGATCGCGATTTACTTCGCCATCGTCGTTTTCATCGGCTATTACCTGAAGGGCAAATCCAATACCGGCGAAGACTTCTTCATGGCCGGCCGCGAAATGACCGCCTGGATCGCCGGACTCAGCTTCGTCTCCGCCAATCTCGGCTCATTGGAAT
>JBOGMA010000028.1:0-6755 GCA_050746465.1 Acidobacteriaceae bacterium | reverse complement strand
GTTCTACTATCACCAGAGCCCAGAGAGAGCCGGCCGCATTTTTGTTGGCCTTCTCGGCGTTGGCAGGAAACACACGCCTGCGGTGACGAAAGCGCTCTCCATCTTTTACCACGAGATTCAAAGAGCTCGAGAGCTTCTCCAGAGCAACCGCGCGGCGGCGGACGCAGCCTATGGCACCGTGAGGCTGACGGATCAGGAGTTGAAGGATCTCCTCTTTCTCTACGAGCTTGCGCTGACTTATGTCCTCACGCGAAAGGGCTCCGATCAAGTCGCAGAAGCGATTGAATCACGCGTTCGCCGCGATCTCCAGGATAGCTCGCCCCAGCACGGCGAATTGCTCATCGAGATGTACCAATACAGACCCCAGCACCAGAATTCGCGGAGTGGTCACCACCAACATCATCGGCCACGGCGTGGACGTGGACAGGTGAGTTCCTGCCCGTCAGCCCATTGATTCTGATCGCGCAGGATTACATGCGATGAGGGCGTTGCGGGCCAGGCGACTCCGCTGACTGCAACTCTGGACCATTAGAGGTTGGGTGACAGATGAATCGTGCCGGTTCATCTGTTATGTCATGCGTTCGACGGTCGTCTTAGTTCTCCCTTGTCCACGGCTCTGGTGATCCAGTTCGCGCTGTACCCGGTCTCCTTGGAGACCCACTCTTTCCATGCTAGTCTTCGTTTCCTTTAGCCCTAGATGAATAACCGGAAGTCGGCTGCGCTCCAGCTTTCGGTAGCACGTGCTGTCGGCGTATCACGGATTTCTTCCCTGACGTGCTTATCGTTGTGGGTGGCCCGGATGATCGCATCTGAGGAGGCCAACGCGCTCATTGGGATCGCCTAAATGCCAATCCGAGCGCAGTGCCGGCAAACGAGCGTCTGAATCGCCAGTTATAATCAATCCGGTACTTCTATACCAAAACTCCCCCTGGCGAGGCTGTATCCATGCGATTTGATTTGAAGAAACTGGTGTGGTTCCCTGCGACCGCCGCTTTTTTGGCAACCTCTTTTGCTACGCCGAATCTCACCTTTGCACAGTCCACTGGCCACCTGGTCAGCCCTTCCGACTTAACGCGAGCCGCCGCCCAGGCCTCGCATCAGAGGCAGCAAAACATCGACACTCTGAATCAAGCTCTCTCATCTTCCAAGGTACAGAACGCGCTTGAGGCCGCGCAGGTGAACCCGCAGCAGGTAAAAACCGCGGTTTCCGGACTGAGCGATGAGGATCTGGCCCAGTTGGCGAGCCGCGCCAATAAAGCTCAGAAGGACTTTGCCGCGGGTACTATCTCCAACCACGACCTGCTGCTTATCCTTGTGGGCATCGCTGCCCTCATTCTGATCATTGTTGCGGTGCACTAAACAGCAGGGCGAATGCGGAGCGGTTTCTTCAGCATCCTGACTCTGGCGGCGCTGCTGTGCGCAATGCCCGGCGCTCGCGCAGAGTCGGGATTCTGGATCGATGTTCCATACGTGGCGCAGCAGAAGGACGGATGCGGAGCCGCCGTCGTCTCCATGGTGATGCAGTACTGGCAGCGTCAGCAGGGGCATGCGGCGAGCGCCTCCGCTGAGCCGGAGACAATTTTCCGCGCCCTGTACTTGCGCTCCGCTCACGGCATTTACTCCTCTGCAATGGAGCGCTACCTTCAACAGAACGGGTTCCGGACCTTTGCTTTTTCCGGACAGTGGCAGGACTTTGCCCGCGAGTTGCAAAAGGGCCGCCCGCTCATCGTAGCGCTCAAGCCTGACTCTTCCAATTCGCTGCATTACGCCGTAGTCGCAGGCGTGGACCCTGACCGGCAATTGGTGCTCCTGAATGACCCCGCGCGGCGGAAGCTGCTGAAGGAAGGCCGTGCCGAATTCGAACGCGATTGGAAGGCTACCCACAACTGGACGCTGCTGGCCATTCCGCAGCCGTCGGCGCAAGCGCATTAAGATCAGGCGCATAAATATTTTGACCCGAAAATCCGCCGCATCCGTATCCCCAGCATCCGTATTCAGACGGCTTCTGCCCTGTTGCCTCTGCGCGCTGCTCGCGTGCGCCGCCGGCTCGGCCTTTGCGCAGACGCCAACTTCTGCCGACGTCCAGCGGTGGATGGCCGCCGGGCAATGGCAGCGCGTGGCGGAAAAGCTCGGAGCCATGGCGCACCGGTCCTCGGAGATGGACTTCGCCTACGGCACGGCGCTGGGCCATCTGCGGCGCTGGCCCGAGGCCGCCGCGGCCTTCCGCGCTGCGGAGCGCCTCGCGCCGCGCGACCCGCGTTTTCCCACAGAGCTTGCCGGAGCAGAATTCGAGCAGAAGCGTTATCCGCAGGCCGCGCGCGATCTGCGGCGCGCATTGCAGTTAGCGCCATCAGACCCGTACATCAACGATTTCCTCGGCACTGTCTATTTCCTCGAAAATAATCTGCCTGCGGCCATCCAGTGCTGGAATCGGGTGGGCAGGCCCTATCTCGCCAGCGTGCGCGAAGAGCCTCAGCCGCGCGTCTCGCCCGCACTGCTTGACGGAGCTTTCGCGTTCTCTCCGGCATCCACGCTTACACTCCGGCAGTATTTCGACAGCCGTGAGCGGGTAAGCGCACTGGGCATCTTCCCGCAATATCAATTCGACCTGAGGGCGCGCCCCGACGGGAAGTTTGACATGGTGTTTCGCGGCGACGAACGAAATGGCTTTGGGAACTCCAGAATCGAAGCCCTTTTCCTGTTCCTGCGCGGACTGCCGTTTCAAGAGGTCAATCCCGAATATGACAATGCGTGGCACGAGGCCGTCAATTTCAGATCGACGATACGGTGGGACGCGCAAAAGGGGAGGTTTCTGGCGGAGGTCACCGGACCGCTGCGCAACTCCGCGCAAATGCGATATGGATTGCATCTGGGACTCAGCAATGAGACCTGGGCCTTGCGCCAGTCCTTCACCGGCCCGGCTCCTGTGCTCGCAAGCCTGAACCTGCGCCGGGAGTGGCTGGCCATGAGCATTGCCGACCTCGCGCGGTATCGCGCGCAGTGGAACGTCGGCGCCGAACTCTCCCATCGCGGCTACCGAAATGTATTGGCCGGCCAGGAGCTGACATCACCGATGCTGGCCGGCGGCTTCCAACTGAAACAGCAAACGCGGGTCACGGCGAACCTTTGGAATGTACCCGCGCATCGCTCTGTTCTGCACGGTCAGGCGTCGTTCGAGTTGGCGCGCCTGTGGTCGCCGCACCCACAAACCTTCGCCAAACTGCAGGCCGGGCTGGGATGGCGGTGGTTTCCGCAGGCCCAGGGCGGAGACTACGAGACGGTCAACCGGCTGCGCGCAGGCCGGACGATTGGGCAGTCTCCCTTTGATGAACTCTTTGTGCTCGGACTCGGACCCGACACCAATCTGCCCATGCACGGCCACATCAGCACGCGCGACGGGCGCAAGGGGAGCGCACCGCTGGGACGCAATTATCTGCTGGAGAATTGGGAAACAAACAAGAACGTATACAGCAACGGAATCGTAACCGTGCAGGCCGGTCCGCTGATGGACATTGGGGCCGTTAGCGATCCCGGCACTGCGCTTGGCTCGCACGAGTGGCTCTTCGATACTGGCGCTCAGCTCAAGCTGAAGGCCTTCGGCGAAGGCATCGCGCTCTCCTGGGGGCACGACTTGCGCACCGGAAATAATGCGTACTACGCAACCGTCCTGCATGCGGTCTGGTAGAGGAGTGCATTGGCGATTTTGCATCAGTTCAGGTGCGTCACTGATGACAAGCCCGTTTTCGGGGAGATTTATCGCGACTTGCGGAGGAGTCGCCTTCCAAACCATGATGGGACTGCGGGAGGTTGGGATAGCTCGGCAAATGACTGGCCTGTGCCTGATTGGACTTTCCTGTGATTTGAGGGAGTCTGCTCATAGGACTATCGCATGATTCGTGCGATCTGGTGACGGTGTTGAGCCGCTTCAATCTCGCAGTCCCAAGATTGGTATTCAAACGGGGCGACCGCGTCATTCTTGCGGAGAAGGTCGATACGAAGAAAGCGGAGGGTTACAAATTTGACGTAAAAACGCGACTCAAGCAATATTTCCTCAACTCCGTCGTTATCAAAGTCCGCACGCATGGGCTCGGTCAAGACGATTCCCTGATCCTGACACTCGATTTCGACGCTGCTATCGGACAGAATTCTTGCTGAAATGCTTCCAGCCTCGACTAGCTCTTGAATCGTAGTGCAGCCTGACAGCGAGACTATATCGCTTCTGTCTGATCGCGTCGTCGGCGCGAGTGTGGCGGGAAGCAGGCTGAAATCCGTCACGCCTTGCCGCCGCTTTTTTGGCAACCTCTTTTGCTACGCCGAATCTCACCTTTGCACAGTCCCGTGGCCACCTGGTCAGCCCTTCCGACTTAACGCGAGCCGCCGCCCAGGCCTCGAGAGTTCACTTCTAATCGGCGCCGACGACATTGTCTTCCGACTCAAAATTGGAGCTGGAATGAATTCTGCGACGAGGGTCGAAGGCAGCCCCGCAACAAGGGCGCGCATAGCTGCTGTCCAAGGATAGCCGGCGGGGACGAGGCCCTGCCTGATCGGCTGCTGCCGCTGATAGCCGGGCGGCACCGCGTACTGCAGCATCTTCCGTACTGTCTCTCGCGACAGCCCAAACTCCCTGGCCACCGCACGCTGACTTCTGCCCTCGACTCTAACCGCTCGCCGAACACGCCCGTAAATCTCCACTCGGAACATCCCTCCGGTGTCTCATGAACACTGCCATCCAGGCAAATGCTCATGAAATCAGAATCCGGCGGTGGACTACTTTTACTCCGCCGCAGAACACCGCTCTCGCGGCGCTCATACATGAGCTTGCGGCAGTACGGCGCGCCTATACATATTTGAAATTGCCTTCGCTCACGGTGGCAAATCACCCTTTACATCATCTTCCAATCTAAGGTCATGTAGCGCCAGCTTTATCTCATTCAGCATCGGACAAATGGACAAGATTGCTCGTCAAGACCCTACCAACCAACTTACCGACACTCCACAGATTAGCCTTTGCCAGCCATGTAGTAGTGAACGGCTGGTGTGATCACCAGTGACAAGAGCATCGAAATCACGATACCGCCAATGACAGCGATGGCAAGCGGTTGCAGCATCTGCGATCCGGCACCAAGCGCCAGAGCCAATGGCAGCATCCCGGCGACTGCGGCCACGGCGGTCATCATGATGGGCCGCAACCGCCTGCGGCCAGCCTGAATCATCGAATCTCGTGGAGACATCCCCGCCGCCCTGAACTTCACATCTGCATCCAGCAGCAGAATGCCGTTCTTCGACACGATGCCCACCACCATGATCAAGCCCATGAAGGAGGAGATATTGAAGTCGGTTCCTGTAATCATTAGCGCAAGAAAGACGCCGGAGGTGGACAGCACCGCGGAGGCGAGAATCGACACGGGAGCGGAAAACGTCTGGAACTCGAACAGCAGCACCAGAAAAACCAACAGCAGCCCCACAAACAAGACGAGCAGCAGGTCCCGGAACGATTTCTGCTGCGTCGCATAAGTCCCGCCATACTCTACCCGGATCGTGGATGGCAAGCCGGCAGCTGCTACCGCTTTTTTCACGCCGACAATGGCCTGTCCAAGACTCGTCCCCTGTAGCCGGGCGCTCACTTCCACCAGCCGCTGCAGGTTTTCTCGCAGAATTTCCGTCTGTCCCGGAAGGTTGTCGACAGTAGCCAGCGATCCCAGCGTAGCGGTTGTTCCCGTCGAACTGGCGAGTACGGTAGTGCTTAGCGCCTCCGGCGAGGCACGGTTCTGCGCGGGAAAGCGAACGCGTATATCGTACGCGCGGTTATTAACGACCAGCGGTGTCGGCGCGGTCTGGCCCTGGAGAAGCGCGTTGGCGTCCAGAGCGACCTCCTCGGGAGTGAATCCGCTGGTTGCGGTCACCGACGGCCGAATGTGATACACGGTTTCCGGGCTGCTGATGGTGTTATCTATACCATTCAGTACCCCCACCACACCGGGGACGTTCGAAATTTTATCGGCCACAATCGGCGCCCAGTGGCGCAGCAGCGTGGGATCTTCGCTGAACAGCTTGATGACCACCGGCTGGGGCGCATTAGTCAGGTCCCCGATCATATCCTCGAGTGTCTGATGCAGATCGATGTCCAGGGACGGTTCCTGCTGGCTCACTTTCTCCTGGACCTCGTCCATGATGGCGTAAATATCGCGGCTGCGGTGGCTGGTCAGATTCACCGAGATATCACCCGTGTTGGCCTCGGTCACGGCGGCCAATCCGAGTTGCAGGCCCGTGCGACGCGAGGTGGCCTTGACCTCCGGGATTGCGCGAACGATCTGCACCACGTGACCCACCACGCGGTTCGTTTCCGCCAGCGAACTTCCCGGAGGCATGATGTAGTCGATTGTAAAATCTCCTTCATCCATCTTGGGAAGTAGATTCGAGCCGAGCGAGGCGTAGCTCAGATACGAGACCGCGATCAGTAGCATGGCGAAAGCAGTCAGCCACCACGGATGGTCCAGAACGAATTTCAGCAGCCGCTCATATTCATGGATGGTGCGTCGCATGAATCCACCAACCGAGGCTTCCTCGACCTCCATCAGCCGCTTCGCCTCATCCTCCGCCGAGGCGAACTCGCCGACCTGCTCTTCGGATTTGAATTTGTCCTTGCGCCGGACGAAGTACTGGCTCAGTGTCGGCGTCCAGGTCAATGCCAGGAACAGCGAAGCGATCAGCGCCGAGGCCATGGTTACAGCCAGTGCGCGGAAAAAGGTTCCGGT
>JBOGMA010000027.1:0-6683 GCA_050746465.1 Acidobacteriaceae bacterium | reverse complement strand
GGAATTCAGGGCTCGGAGCGGTCCAGTTTTAAACGGCAAAGCGCCACAAAGAAGGAAAAGAGGAAATCTTGACATTTCGCGGTGCTGGCGCATACGGTATCCGTGTACGTTAACGAAGATATTTCAGCATAAGGGCCTCAAAGGGAGTTTCATCATAGCTTTAGCTCTCCGGGTCTTGTGCGCGTCAAGTAGGGTATTTTCAACCATTTCCGGATGGGCGCGAGACCGACTTGGTGAATAGTTGTACAACGTGTACGTTACCGGCACTAAATCAGACGGATACGTGTACGTTACCGGCGTTCACGGTACTCGCTTCCGCCGAGAGTTGTCAAGTCAAAAGATTATTCAGCGCTTGCAGTTAATTGATTCCCAATCTCCAGCAGGAAGCCGGGCGCGAGATCAGGTGATCCACTGCATAAGCTGTTTCATGGTTGCAGGCTTGGTCGATACGGTGCCACGCGGCAGGCTGGGGCCGATGGCGAGCGCCTGATTGTGATCCTCAAACCATGCAATGAAAGATGATTGCTCCGCTCCGGAGAGACGCTGCTGATCGAGCCAGATATAGTAGGCCCCCATGTCGGCGTCGAGCAGCGAGCCTTCGGGGTCCAGTTGCGCGGCGGTGTCGCCTTCGAGCAGCTCGTTCATAGGGCGCTGGCGCTGGCGGGGTGTGAAGCGCGCGAGCAGAGTGACCGGCTGCGCGCGGCGAAGAGCTTCACGCGCCCCCCACTGAACAAAGGTTGTGCTAAAGATTTGCGTGCCTGATCCCTGCGCGAGAAGGGCGATCTGAAAGCGATCAAGCACACCGTCGGCGGCGGAGCCGCGCATGCCAAGCTCCTCGGGGGTAATTGCAGCCATGGTGGTTCTCAGCATCTCCGGACCTCCGCTGCCAGACTGGATCATCTGCCGCATTTTGCGGAGCAGGGCCGAGCGCACGGGCCGTAGCGCGTCATAGGCGATGGTGCTTGCCTTGGGGCTTACGGGCCAAGCCGTGCCGCCGTCGATATAAAAGTGACCGAATGTGACGGGATGCGCTGTCGCACGCTGGGAAACCGCGTCGGTTAGAACCTGCAAGCCGTTCTCCGGCTGCACCTCTGTGAAAAGCACGCCGTGAGGGCGGAGCTTCCGGAAGAGCGGAATCGGGCTTTGCTTGACGCCTTTGCCGATAACGGCGATTGCAAGCCGGGGAATCAGCGGCAGCGGCGCGGCTGGAGCGGCATGAAGCAGCGCCGACATATATTCGGTGGCAGCGATGCGAAAGGCGTCGATCTGGTGCGTGCTCCAGAGAAAGCCGGTAAGCTTTTCGGAAAAAAGCGCTGGGTTCTTTGCCCAGTCCATCTGCTCGATGTTTGAATCGAGTCGGATCGCGGCAAACTTCGCGAAGAGTTCACGGATTTGCGGCGGCGGGAGCGAGTCGAGGTAGTTCAACTGGCGATCCACTGCCTCGCGCTCGTCCGGGAAGCGCCAGTCGTAGTCAATGACCTCACGGAGAAGCGTTGCCACAAATATCGTGGGGAGCCGCCGAAAGAGGTCGATGTGAGCGACGGCCAGATTTCGCGCCTCGGGGGGATAGGCTTGGAAGTGATCCTGCTGAAGCCGGCTGGCACGCATGACTACAGGACCTCAGTGAGTGGGCTGCCATGCGACTGGCTCGGCGAAAAGCCGAGCAGCGCGCCTAGAGTGGGAACCAGGTCAATTGATTGCACGGGGCGATTGACGGAGACATTCTCGCGGACATTGGGGCCGAGCGCCATGAGCCATGTAGTGCGCGAGAGCGGATCTCCAGTTCGGTGATGCTGGAAACCATTGCCTCCGGAGTCCAGGTCGGAGTCGCGGCCGAAATCGGGCAGGATGAACATGGTCGTTTTGCCCTTGTACTCGGGCTCGCTCTCGATGGCGGTCCATAGTTCCGCACACAGGCGGTCGGTTCGACGGATGCCCTCGATATAAAGCGAGTATGCGCCGGAGTGGGCGATATCCATGTCGTGGAGCGTGACCCAGATGAGACTGGGAGCAAGTTGCTTCATCAATTGGCGAACGATATAGACGGACAGCTCATCGGGGCTGGCGAGACTGCGTGCATGGGCGGTAAAGTCGGAAACAGAGAGTTTGAGTAACTGTTGAAGTTTTTGTAATTGGAAGGTGTTGCCACTCAATTGAGGCGTGTAGAAAGGAGTTTCATAGTTATCACGGAGCAGGTGCGCGTAGCTTGACTGATCGCTTGCGGAGAGCGCAGCGGAAAGCAAGTGCTTGGGAAGGATAACTCCGGCGCCCATATCCGGTCCGTAGAGCCGGGAGTTGCTGGCTCCAATGCCATTGAAGCCGTTACTGGGCGCTACTACCCAGGTGTCCGTTGCGGGGCGGCGGAGCGTCTGGCGATAGTACTCGAAAACCGTAGGATTGTCGGGCGAGACGGCGGCGAAATTGTCGAATGTCTCATACACGCCGGTTACGAGGCTGGCTGTGGCGACGTAATGGCCGAGGATTCCGCGATTGACGACCTGCGTGAAGAATGTAGAGCGAGGGATCAGCTCGTTCATGAGGTGCGGAATATTCTCCTGGCCTTCGGGCGCGAATGTTTCCTCGTCGCGCGCGCCGCCGCCAAAGGTGACAACGATGACCTTTTGTCCGTGGGCCGCGGCGAGGGCGCGCAGAGGCGTGAAACCGAGAAGCGCGCTGCCGGCGGTCATGCCGACAGCGGAGCGCAGAAAGTCACGCCGGCTGAGGCCGATCTTTCCCGATGCCTCACAAGACCAGCCGTTCGTCCCAGGGAATGGATTGATGAAAGAAATATTGCCCTGCCTTTCCGCTTTTTTCCATCTTAGCGGCATTGCGGCGTTGAAAAAAGCCGTGCCCGGCTACGAAGGCTGCCCGCCGCTCTTCAAGCTGCGATTCCCATAAATGACAAAAGCCTCGAACCCACTGGAGGTTTCGCGGTCACCGAAGACCGCATCTCTCCCAATGTCAATTCCATCACGTGCGATCGCAGATTCTGTTGCTGATAAAGACTCAGCTCAAAGGCCGGCTTAGTGGTTTGTGCCGATATGTTCTTCCTCTGAGGCGAGTCAGCACGATGCTGTGCTTCTCTCCTGCAAGAAAAACACGCGAGTAATCCCAAAGTGATCACCGCTAAGGGTTTGGCATTGCATTTCTCCTCAACGCAGCTTCCTCAGTGGTAACCGGGTTTGGGTAAATATGAGAGGCACGTACTCTCCTTGGTCCGCGTCTTTGATTCCAAGGGCATATTGCTCGACGTCTGTAGGACTTCCAGCATTTCACCAAGCTTCTCTTCACATAGTCTAGGGGTCTATATTATCTGATACGGAGAACCTCTTTGTCGCATACCACAAAGAACAAAACCAGGATGCTTTCCCGGGTTCGGCGTATCAAGGGCCAGGTGGAGGCGATCGAGCGTGCGCTCGATGGAGGCGGAGAATGCGAGGATATTCTGCAGCTTGTTGCCTCCTGTCGCGGAGCACTGAACGGTCTGATGGCCGAACTGATCGAGGGCCATGTCAGATTCCATGTACTTCCTCCAGGCGAGAAAACAACTGCGTCCCAGACGGAAGCCGCTGACGAGCTGATTGCGGTCGTCAAACGATATTTCAACTGAACAGGGCGGAGATCCTATGATCGTCAGTCAAAAAACAGAGGAGCGGTCGAATCTCGGCGCAGAGACGGGAATCCATTTACCGAACCCAGATTCGGCGCATGACAGCGATCAGCATGAAGGCCGCGGCCATGATCACGAGCACGGCCATGGCTTTGAACTGGTCGATGTGCTGCGTGTGACCTTCGTCGCACTCGCCGCCGCTGCGGTCTGGTTTCACCTCTGGGAGCCGTTTCACCGCGTCAGCGTCATTGGATTAGCCGCGACCCTCATCGGCGGCTACCCCATTTTCAAAGAGGCCTTCGAGAACATCGTGGAGCGCCGCATGACGATGGAGCTGTCCATGACCATCGCCCTAGTTGCCGCGCTAGCCATCGGCCAGTTCTTCACAGCGCTGGTCATTACTGTCTTCGTCCTCGGAGCCGAAATCCTCGAAGGCCTCACCGTAGGCCGCGGCCGTCAGGCCATTCAGGACATGCTCGACTTTCTCCCCCGCACCGCCAGCGTCCTCCGCGACGGCCAGATTGTCGAGGTGGACACTCACACCCTCTGCCCCGGAGAAATCGTCCTCATCCGCCCCGGCAGCCGCATTCCCGTGGACGGACCCGTTCTCAGCAGCCACTCCTTTGTCGAGCAGGCCGCGATCACCGGTGAGCCCATGCCGGTCGAGAAGACGGCGGGCCGCGAAGTCTACGCCGGTACCATCAATCAGGCCGGAACCCTACAGGTGCGCGTAGAGCGTTTGGGCCGGGAAACCACCTTCGGCAAAATCATTGAAGCCGTCGAACGCGCCGAGCACTCGCGCGCTCCGATCCAAAAGATGGCCGACCGCCTCGCCGGCTATCTAGTCTACTTCGCGCTCGGCGCCGCCATCCTCACCTTCCTCGTCACGCGCAATCTCACTTCAACCATCTCCGTCATCATCGTCGCCGGAGCCTGCGGCATCGCAGCGGGCACGCCTCTCGCCATCCTCGGAGCCATCGGTCGCGCCGCGCGCAAGGGCGCCATCATTAAAGGAGGCATCTACCTCGAAGCCCTCGGCCACCTCGACACCGTTTTTCTCGACAAAACCGGCACCCTCACGTTCGGCATCCCCCAGGTCGCCGAAATCCGCCCCGCGCCCGGCGGTTCCCCGCAGGCCCTGCTCGAAGCGGCGGCCAGCGCCGAGAGAAGTTCAGAGCATCCCATCGGCCGCGCTATCGTAAGCTATGCGCAGGCCCAAAACATTCGCGCCGAAGAGCCCGATCACTTCGAGTACAGAATCGGCCGCGGCGTAGTCGCGACCGTCCACGGCCAGCAGGTCGCAATCGGCAACCGCGCTCTCTTCGCCGAATCAGCGATCCCACTTCCGCAGCCATCCTTGGCGGCCGAAGGAACAGAAGTTCACGTTGCCCGGGGAGACAGCTACTACGGGTCCATCCTCGTCACCGACCAGCTCCGTCCCAGCGCCGCACCCGCGGTCCAGGCCCTGCAGGACATGAAGATCAAAGTGGTTCTCCTCACCGGCGACTCACGGCCTGTAGTCGATTCCATCGCCGATCGTCTCGGCATCGTGCAGGTTTTCTCTGAGCTGCTGCCCGACCAGAAAACGCGCTTCATCACCGCAGAGGTCCGCGAGGGACGCACCGTCGCCATGCTCGGAGACGGCATCAACGACGCCCCTGCGCTCAGCGAGGCCACGGTCGGCGTCGC
Organism: Acidobacteriaceae bacterium; assembly: GCA_050746465.1. GTDB lineage: Bacteria > Acidobacteriota > Terriglobia > Terriglobales > Acidobacteriaceae > Silvibacterium. Next base: position 1,384 of record JBOGMA010000027.1, on the reverse strand, counting down.
CATGGGAGCAGGCACTGACGTCGCCCGCGAGAGCGCCGACATTGTCCTCATTGGCAACGACCTTGAAAAGTTCGTCGACACAGTCCGTATAGCCCGCAACTGCCGCCGCATCATCCTTCAGAATTTCTACGGCACGCTTATTGTCGACACCATCGGCATCGGCCTGGCCGCCGCCGGTATCCTCAACCCGCTCCTCGCCGCCTTCATCCACGTCGCGTCGGAACTGACTTTCATCCTCAACTCCACCCGGCTCCTGCCGCCGCCGGAAAAGCGCACGCGCGTAAAACTCCAACCAGCAGTCGCGGGGACTCAGGCTTAATTCCGGCTCACACAGTCAGGTCCGTCGAGGAGCACAAGCTGCGCAGGTTCCGTAGACATAGAATTCGTGCCCCGAAGCCCGAAATCCCCGCGGCAGCTTCGGCTTGACCGTGGCAACGCACCCCTCCAGGTCGTAGAGCTTCCCGCAATCGTTGCACTGGAAGTGATGATGATGCTCTTTACCGGCAACCTCGTAGCGCGTCGAGTCGCCGGGGACTTCGACCCCCTTCAGCCAGCCCTCCTCCACCAGCGCCTGAAGATTCCGATAGACGGTCGCAATCCCCAGTGTCGCGTGACGCCGCTGCGCCCCTTCGAGCGCCTCCTCCGGAGACAATGGCCGATCGGCATCGAGGAACGTCTCCCGGATCGCCGTCTTCTGCCTCGTCTGTCGTTTATCCCTCGTCGCCACCGGCTTTCCCATTCATGCAGATTAACGCCTGCTGGCTACTTGCTTATAACGATATTAGTTTATCATTATCATGATGTCGTAATCCCGACATCGCGGCCCGGCCTCACCACCGCGGCCGTCTGTGTCGCTCTGATGGCATCGGCCGCTTCATCGACGAGTTCTGGGGCCAGCCCGATCCGCCCATCGCTCTCAGCGGCGCCGGAATTTCTCGCGGCGGACGCATCAGGTGAAGCCTACGTCAACCTCGAGAACAATGACCTCGTAGTCGTCGTTGACCTGCACTCGCGTAAGGTCATTGCCCGCTGGCCTGTCGCTCCCGGAGGCCATCCCGTCGGCATGGCCATCGATCCCGCGGCGCATCTCCTGTTTTTCGGCTGCCGCAATCCCCAAAAGCTCATCGTCATGAACACGAAGGATGGCGCGGTGGTAGGTCGCTGCCAATCGGCGGCGGAGTTGACGCCACGCGCTTCCATGCGGGCGAGGCGCTTGCCAGCGCCGGTCAGCGCGCGCACCATGGGACTGGATCGCATGACCGGCCGGATTTTTCCCGCTGCAGCCGAAGTGCAGCCCTCCGCAGACGGTCATCGGCCCCGACCAAAACCCGGCACCTTCATGATCGTCGAAGTCGGCCGCAAATAAATGCGCACGAAAACGGCC
>JBOGMA010000026.1:0-4248 GCA_050746465.1 Acidobacteriaceae bacterium | reverse complement strand
GGAATTCAGGGCTCGGAGCGGTCCAGTTTTAAACGGCAAAGCGCCACAAAGAAGGAAAAGAGGAAATCTTGACATTTCGCGGTGCTGGCGCATACGGTATCCGTGTACGTTAACGAAGATATTTCAGGAGATCGAAGAAGTGTATAGCCCCGAAGATGCCGGCAGGCCCGGGAAGTTCAGCCACGAGCTCCACCTCCCAGTTGCTCCCAAGGACTTGCCCGGGCCTGTTAAGGCGTGGCGGCAGGATGTCGAAATCGACACCTATGCCCCCGAATGCCCGGAACGCAATCCCATGTTTCTGGAGAAACGCGTCTATCAGGGAAGCAGCGGGAGAGTTTATCCGCTGCCATTCATCGACCGAGTGGCGACTGAGCCGCAGAAAAAAATGTGGAAAGCGATCCATATCGAAAATGAGTACCTCCGCCTGATGGTCCTTCCCGAGATTGGGGGCCGCATCCATATTGGGTATGACAAGACGACCGGTTATGACTTTTTTTATCGACAGGACGTCATCAAGCCCGCGCTGGTGGGGCTTGCCGGGCCGTGGATCTCTGGCGGAGTTGAGTTCAACTGGCCCCAGCATCATCGCCCTGCCACCTTTATGCCGGTGGAAACACAGATCGAAGGACACAAGGACGGATCGATCACAATCTGGTGCAGTGATCATGATCCAATGCTCCGCATGAAAGGGATGCATGGGATCTGCCTGCATCCAGGCCGGGCACTGCTTGAATTGAAGGTCCGTTTATTCAATCGCACCCAATTCACGCAGACCTTCCTGTGGTGGGCAAACGTGGCCACTCGCGTCCATGAGCACTATCAGTCGTTTTTTCCGACGGACGTCCGCTTTGTCGCCGACCACGCAAAACGGGCGATAAGCACGTTTCCGTTGAGCAGCGGTTGCTATTACGGCGTGGATTACGGAGAGCGCGGCAGGTCGGGTGTTCCGGAAGACGAACGGCCCCGGATGTTCGCGCCGGATGGCTCCTATGCCGCAAATGACCTGAGCTGGTACGCGAACATCCCTGTGCCTACCAGCTACATGGTTACGGGCACAGAGGAAGACTTCTTTGGCGGATACGATCATCGTGCCGAAGCAGGTGTCGTTCATGTAGCGAACCATCATATTGTTCCCGGCAAAAAGCAGTGGACGTGGGGTAACCATGAGTTCGGCTACGCTTGGGACCAGAGCCTTACCGACGACAACGGACCCTATATTGAGCTTATGGCGGGCGCCTATACAGACAACCAGCCCGACTTTTCGTATCTGGCTCCATGGGAAACAAAGACGTTCACGCAGGCGTGGTTTCCAATTCGAAAAATTGGCGTACCAAAGGCGGCGAATTTCCGGGCGGCGCTCAGCCTGCGGGTTAAAGGTGGATCGGCCCGAGTCGGTGTCTGCGTTACGCACGCGGTGAAAGATGCGACTATCGTTCTACGCCAGGGCGCAACTGAAGTCGCGCGCTGCACGCGAGATATTAACATCTCGGAGCCGGCAATGTGGGCGGTCCCGCTAGGAGAAGGAATTCACGAGGAAGCACTGTGCGCTACAGTTCAGGTGGCGGGGCAGACATTGATTGAGTTCGATCCAGGCCGCATGCAGCCGGCCAAACCACCAATCGTGGCCCAAGAGCCGGCGGCTCCGGAGGAAATGGCCACCGTTGAGGAACTGTATCTCACCGGAGTTCACCTCGAACAATATCGCCACGCCACGCGCCGGCCGGAACCCTACTGGCAGGAGGCGCTGCGGCGTGATCCGGGTGAGAGCCGCGCGCACAATGCCTTGGGTCTGTGGCACCTGAAGCGCGGCGAATTGGAACGAGCAGCAGAGCACTTCCAGGCGGCAATCGCCCGGTTGACGCGGCTTAACCCTAATCCGTATGACGGAGAGCCTTATTACAATCTGGGCGTAACACGCAGATATCAGCAACACGATAAAGAAGCCTACGACGCTTTCTACAAGGCCACATGGAATGCGGCCTGGCGCGGGCCCGCCTATTTCGCGCTGGCGGAGATGGATGCGAAGCAGCGGCGTTGGGACGCGGCCCTGGACCACTTACAGCGCAGCCTGAAGGCCGAGGCCGACAACTTAAATGCGCGCAACCTTCTCGGTCTGGCGCTGCGCAAGCTGGGCCGACGGGAGGAAGCAGACGCTGTTTATCGAGAGACCCTCTCCATTGACCCTATGGACATAGGCGCACTCTGGCATCAGGGAACTGAACCCGGGACCGGACAGGAGCGACTCGATCTGGGTTTCGATCTTATCCGCTGCGGAGAGGACGACGAGGCGGTTCGAGTATTGCGCGGTGCGGATCTTGACGCAAAGGATGGCTCCGCGCCCATGATCCTGTTTGCGTTGGCGAACGAGGAGCAGCGGCTTGGATTGCCCACAGCAGAAAAAACCTATCGCCGCGCCAACGAAATTTCCCTGGATTACTGTTTCCCGGCGAGGCTGGAAGAACTCCTGGTCCTCGAAGCAACCATCACCCGTCATCCGGAAGACTATGTAGCTTATTATTTGCTTGGTAATCTGCTTTACGATCGCCGCCGGCACGAGGAGGCAATCGAAGCCTGGGAGAAGGCTGCTGGCTGCGAACCTTCTTTCGCCACTGTACGGCGCAATCTGGGCATTGCATATTTCAATCATGGGCATGATAAGAAAAAGGCGCTGGATGCCTTCGATCGCGCGCTGCATGCCGATCCGAACGATGGACGAATCCTTTATGAGCGCGACCAGCTCTGGAAGCGCATCGGTGAAGCACCGGGGCGGCGGCTGGAGGAATTGCTCAGATTTCCTGCTCTGATAGAAAGCCGGGACGATCTTTCGGTGGAGCTGACGACGCTCTACAACCAGGTCGGCAAACCTGAAAAGGCTTTAGAGCTTTTGCTGCACCGCAAATTCCAGCCATGGGAAGGCGGCGAAGGTCTGGTGCTGGCGCAATATGTGCGCGCGCGGCTGCTGCTTGGGCGGCAGGCGCTCGGCCGCGGCCAATTCGACGGAGCAAGCTGCCAATTTCAGGCCGCGCTCGAAACACCGTACAACCTGGGTGAAGCCAGACACCTGCTGGCCAACCAGAGCGACGTCTACTACTGGGCGGGAATTGCCTTTGAGAAAGAGGGGAAAGCTGCCGAGGCTCGGAAGTGGTGGTTGCGTGCCACACGCTTCAAGGGCGACTTTCAGCAGATGACGGTGAAGAATATTTCGGACATGACCTACTGGAGCGCGCTTGCGCACCAGTGTCTGGGCGAAAGCAGTCAGGCGCAGGACCTTCTGCGCCAGATTCACGAACATTCGCTCGAACTTGAATCCATCGAGCCGAAGATTGACTATTTCGCCACTTCCCTACCCGCCATGCTGCTCTTCGAGGAAGATTTGCGGCATCGCAATGCGGTTGAGGCCCGGTACCTGCGCGCACAAGCTTATACCGGATTGGGAAACATACAGGAAGCTGAACTCTTGTTACAAGAGGTGTTGACCATGGACGCCAGCCACGCCGGAGCCTCCGACCTGCTACAGCAGATCCACATGCCCAAGACAACTTTCCAGGCTGGCTGACAGTGCTGGGACCTTCTTCCGCTTCCTCCACGGCCACTTCCTCCGATGCCGAGTTGCGCATCGGCTATCTCTGGATCATCGCGTTCATCGCGGCGCTCGGGGGACTGCTCTTTGGCTACGACTGGGTGGTCATTGGAGGGGCGAAACCATTCTATGAAGCGTATTTTCATCTGACAACGGCGGGCCTCATCGGCTGGGCCAATAGCTGCGCGCTGGTCGGATGCTTTGCCGGGTCACTGCTGGCAGGGACATCAAGTGAAAGGCTGGGCCGCAGAAGGGTGTTGGTCCTTGCGGCGCTGCTGTTTGCGGTCTCGTCGATCTTCACTGGCTGGTCGCATGCGTTTGCCGGCTTTATCACATGGCGCATCGTTGGCGGAGTTGCCATCGGGCTCGCCTCCAGCGTTTCCCCCATGTACATCGCGGAGATCAGTCCGGCGGCGTGGCGTGGACGGCTGGTGAGCCTGAACCAGCTCGCCATTGTGATCGGAATTCTGCTGGCGCAGATTGCCAACTGGCAGATCGCCGATGCAGTGCCGCGGGGAATCACGTCAGCCGCCATGGCGGTGTCATGGAACGCGCAATACGGCTGGCGTTGGATGTTCACGGCAGTCGCGGTTCCGGCAGCGCTTCTGCTCGTCTCCGCCCCATTCATTCCGGAAAGCCCAAGATGGCTGGCCGCCCGCGGCAAAGAA
>JBOGMA010000025.1:0-1727 GCA_050746465.1 Acidobacteriaceae bacterium | reverse complement strand
GGGTGCTGGCGTCAGACCGTAGCGGCGCATGATTTCCATCATTCGCACGCGGTCCGGCGGTCCGCCGCCCGCTGCGTTGATGACCTCCGCGGCTTCACGGAAGAACTGTGGGCCGATCGCAGCTGGCGTGGCCATGCACAGCATTTTCGCTTCCTGCTGGCCATTGTTGTCGAAGCGGTGTACGGCGCCACGCGGAATGCAGAGCGCCTGTCCTGGTCCCACCTCGATCGGCTTGTTATCCACGGTCCACGTCAACACGCCTTGCAGCCCGTAGATGGATTCCTCATAGTGGTCGTGGCTGTGTGCAGGCCCCATCAGGCGCTGGTTAGCGGGGACGACAACCTCGAAGGCTGCAATGGTGCCAGATGACTGCTCGCCGGTGATCAGGAAGTGGATCTCGAGCGGCCCTATGTGGATTGTCTCCTCGGCGGGATTGATGGACGGTTCAATGAGATTCATTGGCTGAAAGTCCTCTTTTCACTTGTGATTCGCATGCTCTCTCGCTTTAGTAAACTATGTTTACCTGATCTTGCAGTATAGTAAACATAGTTTACCTGGGGTGTCAATGAGCTCTTTGCAGAAAATTTCGCCGGTCAAAACCAGGGACATGCTCATCGGCGCGCTGCTGCGCGTTCCGGCTGAGGCGATTCACCGGCGTATTATCCGTGATTTAGATGCGGCGGGGTTCAAGGGGCTCAACCTGCCGCACATGGCGCTATTCCGATTTCCAGGTCCCGACGGGGTCCGACCCGGCGTTCTCGCCGAGCGTGCAGGGATGAGCAAGCAGGCCATGAACCGCTTGCTTGGGAGTCTCGAAGATCTGGGATATCTGGCCCGGTCTGACGCGCCGGATGAGAACCGGGCGCGTATCGTCCGCTTTACGAAACGCGGACATGCCGCGTACGCAAAGGCCCTGGAGGTGCTGCGCGAGATCGAGCGCGAATGGCGTGCAGAGCTTGGTGCTAGAGATTTTGCGGAACTGAAAGAGCTGCTTTTTCGCGTCTGGGAGAGCCCGTTGATTCGCTAGTCCGACAACGGGCCGCGTTGCGCACAATCTTTCGCTCGCTTCATCGAGGCGTTTTATCGGAGAGCACTTCGGCGGCGATTTTTCTTAAGTCGGGAAGTACGTCTCCGAGGGGGACGGCGGTGGCGTTGCGCGTGCCGAGAGCGAAGTAGATGTCGCGGTAGTGGCGGAAGAGGCGGTTGTAGACGGCGACGGCGCTGGGTTCCGGCTGGTAGGTGGTGAACCGCAGGCACATGGCTTGCTGCGCGGCTTCGACGGTTGGGTAGGTTTTTGCGGCGAGGAAGGCGAAGATTCCGGAGCCGAGGCTGGTGGGGATTCCATCGGGGACGAGGACGGGTTTGCCGAGTACGTTGGCGTAGACCTGGTTGAGAACTTTGTTGTTCTGCGGGATGCCGCCGCCGTTAATGATGCGCTCAACGGGCACGCCGTGGTCGGCCATGCGGTCCAGAATAATGCGCGTATGGAAGGCGGTGCCTTCGATGGCGGCGAAGAGCTCGTCCTGCGCGGTGGTCAGCAGGTTCCAGCCGATGGTGATGCCGGCGAGGTCGGCGTTGACGAGGACGGTGCGGTCGCCGTTGTCCCAGGTGAGGCGGAGAAGCCCGGTCTGTCCGGGGCGATTTTTTTCGATGCCTTCGGCGAGCGACTTCACCGTGGTTCCGGCGCGGCGGGCGATGGCTTCGAAGATGTCGCCTGTGGCCGAGAG
>JBOGMA010000024.1:0-4438 GCA_050746465.1 Acidobacteriaceae bacterium | reverse complement strand
TCACCGCGCGATCTATTCGTTGTAATGCAGCAAACTGAACACGTCGAAGTCCGGAAACCGCTCGCGCCCCTTCAGGAAGTCAAGCTCGACAGCAAACGCCAGCCCCTTGATATTTCCGCCAAGCTGCCGAACCAGCTTCACCGTCGCCTCCATTGTGCCGCCCGTGGCCAGCAGATCATCCACCAGCACCACATTCTGCCCCGGCTCTATCGCGTCCACATGGATCTCGAGTGAATCGGTCCCGTACTCCAGGTCATACGTCACTTTCGCCGTCTCAGCCGGCAGCTTCTTCGGCTTCCGCACCGGCACAAATCCCGCATTCAGCCGATACGCCAGCGCCGGACCAAAAATGAATCCCCGCGCCTCAATCCCCAGCACCAGGTCCACATCCTTGCCGATGTAGTGGGCTGCCATCGCATCAATCAACTCGGCAAAGCCCTTCTTGTCCTTCAGCAAAGTCGTAATGTCATAAAACAAAATCCCAGGCTTGGGAAAATCCGGAACCGTGCGCACCAACTCCTTCAACGGCTCACAATTAATCGGTGGATAAGTCGCCAACGTACCAACTCCTTTAATTCATTCTAACTTTACATTTGTAACCGCGTGATGAACGTATTCCGAACGTGAGGAATTGTCATCCCGAGCGAAGCCGAAGGATCTGCATTTCCCTGTGCCCTGCTCCCTGAGCCCTGAACGCTGCTCTTCACCACGCCCCCTCAATCTCAAACGGCCCCAAACCCTCGCCCTCGCTGTCCGCCAGATCATGCTCAATCACAGCATCCACACGGCTCCCCCGCGAACCTTTCTGCAAAGAGTCTCTCAACAACCCCAGGTCCTCGGCATCCCCCGAAGCCAAAACCTCAACGTGCCCAGCCTCCGTATTCCGAACCCATCCGCGCAGGCCAAGCTCCGCCGCCTCCCGATGCACATACCACCGGAAACCAACTCCCTGCACGCGCCCTTTCACCAGATAATGACGAACCATAGGAATCGCAAGATGCGCACTCAGTTTTGCAGAAGCACGCCCGCAACGCAAGAAAAACGGCGCAGCCCAAAGCCGCGCCATTTCTGCATCGCTCGTCAATTAGTTAAAGTCGTCATCCTGAGCGAAGCGAAGGCTCTGCGTTTTGCTCGCGCCACATCAAACCTATCGCGCCTCTCGGCATCAAGCCCGGCTCAAATAAGCCCCTTCCGCCGTGTCCACGCGAATCTTCTCACCCTCATTAATAAACGGAGGAACCTGCACCGTCAGCCCCGTCTCCAACTTCGCCGGCTTCGTCACCGACGAAGCCGTAGCCGACTTCAATCCCGGCTCCGTCTCCACCACCGTAAGCTCCACCGTCTGCGGAAGCTCAATCCCCACCGCCACTCCATCAAAAAACGACACCGTGATCTGCAAATTCGCCGTCAGATACTCCACCGCGTCGCCCAGCGTGTTGCGCTTCAGGTTCGTCTGCTCGTAGTCTTCGGTGTTCATAAAGTAGAAATCGTCGCCGTCGTTGTAGAGAAACTCCATCGCAATCTCATCCACTACCACGCGCTCAATCGGGTCAGGCGAGCGGAAGCGGTGCTCAAACATCGCGCCCGTGCGCAGGTTCCTGAGCTTCGCCTGAATAAACGCCCGCAGGTTCCCCGGCGTGCTGTGCTCCACCGAAAACACAGCATGAAGCTCATTGTTGTGCTTAATAATCATGCCCGGACGCATCTGTGTGGCGGAAATCGCCATAAAAGAAAACTCCTTAATTTGTCTGAGGTTTTATTCAGAGGTCAGCCTGTCGCTGATTCGATAAATCTTCTCTGTCATTGTATCGCAGCGGATATATTGGCCGTGCCAATCGACTCCTTGTCATCCCGACCAAAGCGACCAGCGGGAGCGAAGCGGAGGGACCTACATTTCGTCTCCACCGCCACAGAACTCGGGTGCCCCACAGCCTGCCCTGAGCGTAGCCGAAGGGTCTCGCTTCTGAGACGTGGGTTTCTCATCCCCCGAAGATCGTCGCGAAAAAATGCCCGATCGAATGAAAGAATCCCCGATGCGCCTTCACCTTCACCGGAGCAATCTCCGCATACACCGCCTGCGATTCAGTATTCACAGAGGCCGGCACCTTCGCATCCGCAAGCACGCTGGGAGCCTTCCCCGCCGCCCCCTGAACCTCCGGATTCGGCGTCACCGCCGCGTCATAAGCCAGCGGGGCCATAACCTCCGCATGAGCCACGCCCACCGGAACCACCGGCTCCGTCGGCTCCGGCTCAGGCCCCGCCAACCCCTCGCTCCGCGCCAGCGGAAACGGATTCGCCGCCGCAGCCTTAGGCTTCACCGCAGAACTCGCCACCGCAATCGGAGGAGCCACCGCCGGACATCCGCAAGGCTCGGCCTCATTGTCCACCACCTGCTGCAAACTCCCGTGCTCAAACATCACGCGCTGGTTCGCCTGCACGCGATACACTCCGCCCTCGAATTGGCTCGTCACCGTCACATAAGGAGCATTCGCCCCATGGTTGTCCACGCACGTGTCGCCCTGCTTATTTACGCGAATCTTCAGGTCCGCCGTCCCCGGCCCCGAAATCAGAATCCGCAAGTCCGGCGTAAGCAGCACATCCGAATATTTTCCCGGAACATAACTAGCCTCCAGCGCGCCGCGATCCATCGCAATCATCAGCGCCGAATCCGCCCCCTGCACACTCGTGTCACGCGACAAATGCACTTCCGTCGAAGCGCACACACGCAAATCGCCGCCCCGCGTCAGCTTCACCATCGCAGTTTGTTCGCCTGCCTTAATCGTCCCGTTATTTCCAATGCTCACCTTGCCGTCCGCTACCGAGAGCGATCCCGAAACCGTAACTCCCGCCGCCGGAACATAGGCAATCGCCGCCTCCTGAGCATAGGCCGACGCACTCGCTCCAAGAACCGCGGCGATTTGAATCATTCGGAAAAAATTCATACTGAAATGTAGACGTTGCAACCGGCTATTCGCGTGCAATTGAAACCACGCCCGTTACAACTCAAGAAAATTCTGGATCAGCCGCTTCCCATCCGCCGTCAGCACGCTCTCGGGATGAAACTGCACGCCCTCAACCCCCGCCAGCTTGCGATGCCGCAGCCCCATAATCGTTCCATCCTCAGATCGAGCCGAAACCTCAAGCTCCTCCGGCAGTCCCTTCTCCGAAACAATCAGCGAATGATACCGCGTGCAGGTCATCGGACTCGCCAGCCCTGAGAAAACAGTCTTGCCGTCGTGCCGCACTTCGCTCGTCTTGCCGTGCATCACCTTGTGGGCGCGCACCACGTCCGCGCCAAACGCCGCCCCAATCGCCTGATGCCCCAGACAGACGCCCAGCAACGGAACCCGCCCCGCGAACCGCCGAATCAACTCAATGCTGATGCCCGCCTCCTGCGGCGTACACGGCCCCGGCGACAGCAGAATCCGCTCCGGCTCCAGCGCCTCTACTTCATCCACCGTCAGCGCGTCATTGCGGCGAACCACCATCTCCGCCCCAAGCTCGCCCATGTACTGCACAAGGTTGTAGGTAAACGAGTCGTAATTATCGAGAACAAAAACCATAGCGCTCTCTTCAGTGTAAATCCCGGCGCCCTTCAGCCCCATCGGGCCAAATCCTGATGTTTAGAGTTCCGGAACCAGAATCGTCGTAAGTTCTCTGGCATTAAGGATCTTTGTAGACTTCCACCGTTGGGGAAAGTGGCGTCCGTTCCCTGTCACGAGGTAAATCGCTCGCGCTGCCTCGGCGCATTCCAGAAACTTGTTATCGTCCGGGTCAGACGCCGCATGAATGGTTTCCGAGGGAACAACCCATATCGCGGCTTCTTCGATGCGCCTGAACGTCTCATGCAGCAACTTCGGTGGAAAACCAAACTTGGGTCGCATCAGCACCGCCTCATATTCGTCCATGATTTCGCGGCTAATGCAAAGTCGTACCTTCGAATCGAGCGCGAGTCCGAAAATAAACCGCTCAAATCCGGTACTTTTCAACTGAGCCGATACAACAACATTGGTGTCAAGAACGAGCCGGGTTTCTTGCATTCTTCAAAGCCCGTTCTTTCCTGTACGCGGATATTTCCTTGTCGATTTCGCTCATCGACATCCGGTCTGTGCCCTTTTTCTTGGCCTCAGCATGCAGGGCCGCCATAATCTCCGATTCTGGAGCGATATTGGTCAGATAATCCTCGATCCCCATAATCACAACTTTCGGTTCCCCACGTCTGTCCACAATGAAGCGCTCCCGCTTCTTCCCAGAAGCGCGCCTCATGATCTGTCCAAATTGCGTGCGTGCTGAAAGCGCGCTGATGAGCTTGGGAGCAGCCGTCTGTCTCTGTCTCATCAGTTCCTCCAAACGAACTAATTAATTACTTCGTCTATTCTACCCCTGGACGGCCAGTCCTTTACGCATAAACAAAGTCGCCTGCGGATTCTCGTTATAC
>JBOGMA010000023.1:0-3195 GCA_050746465.1 Acidobacteriaceae bacterium | reverse complement strand
GCCGGGACATCTTCACCTGTGCGAGAAGACGCGGCGCCGGCACAATTGCACAGGCCACCCGCGCCGCGATAAGAGCTCTCTTCATTGGAGTCCGATCCAGTCAGGATGCTTTTGCGCCTGACTTGAGAATCTCTGAAAGCCGCTCGGCGATCACGTTTTCCTGTCCCGGCTGCATCATCCAGGCCGTAACCCAGATCGTCGGGTTCTGCGGCGGCTGCTTCGAATCACCGTCGCCAGCCAGCATAATCGAATATGGACGCGTGGCAGCAAGTTGCTGTGTCACCTGGCGGCTTGTAAGCGCGATCTTCGACGGGTCCCAGCTTACCGCAAGCCTCGGCGTCACATTGGCAATCGCCGTGGCATTGTATTGATACTGAGCCGTCACGCCGGGAATTTGGCCGACCGCATTTCCTATGTGATCGAGTTGCGCGTGATATTCCTTGAGAATTGCGTCCTGGTCTGACGCGACGAACATCTCAAGCGCCTTCAGCATTCCGCAGATTTCTTCCTTGCCCACCTTCGACGCCCGCCCGATGGTGTCCTCCTGCGGGCTCATGTTGAGCAGCGCGCACCGGATCAGATCCTGCTTGCCCATGAGCAAGCCCGCAGCCTGCGGCCCGCGAATGTCCTTACCTCCGCTGAACGTCACCAGGTCGTACCCCATGTGTGTGTATTCCCAAAGCCTGGAGATGGGCGGCGTGTCGGCGGCGGCATCGTTGTACGCGGGGAGGTTATGCTGCTGCGCGATCTTCACAAATTCATCTACTTTAATCTGCCCTGCGTCGTTCAGAAAATTCGTGAAGTGCATTGCCGCGGTGCGCGGATTAATCGCAGCGATCAACTCGTCTCTTGTTTCCACCTCAATCAGCTTCACGCCATTCTGCCGAATCTGATGATCGAATGGGTAGCGATGGCTCTTCTGGATGATCACTTCGGATTTAGGCATGCCCGTCAAATCGGGAATTTGCTGAATGTACTGCTTGTTGTCGCCTGTGAGAATCGCGGCATAGCCTACCAGGAGCGCCGCCGCCGCTCCCGCCGTCACCAGGCCCGTATATCCCTCGGGCATGCGGCACAGCTCAGCCATTTTCTTTCCGGCGGCAACTTCCAGGTCATCAATACTCACGAAGTTCTCATTGCCCAGCCGCATGGCCTCCATCACTTCAGGAGCCATCAGCGACCCGCCCATGGTGGTGTACGTGCCCGCGGCGTTGATGATGGGCGTAACTCCAAGCTCGCCATAAATATCCCCGGTTGAACCAAGGCCGGTAAGGGCAAGACGGCCCCCACCGCTGGCTGCTCTCCCATCAACCGCGCCCGGCATGGCCGTCGAAGCCCGTAGCTTGCCGGGCGTCAGCAAAGCAGCGCCAGCTGCACCCAATGTAGACAAAAACGAACGCCGACTCCATCGCGCCTTTAGCATGACTCGAAACTCCTTTCCAGAATCCTGTTGCTGTTGCAAATCCTGATATCCCAATCCTTCACTCTACTTCTTGCAATTGACCTGAAATACCGCGTACCGGCGGCTCAATCGTCAGCGGGCGTTCCGGATGCACCGTCATCCAGCACAACGCACTGAATACCGCCAACGCAGCGGCAATTGCAAACGAAGTGGTCCAGCCGTATCGCTGTGCAATCCAGGGCGTCAGCGCTGCTGTGACCGCACCTCCGATCTGTCCACCGGTGTTGATGATGCTTGAAAACACGCCCGAGTTCGTATCCGCAATGTCCACAGAAACGGACCAGAAGGAACTCTGCGAAATATACAATGCTCCGGCGCCGCCTGCCAATATTACTCCGGCGAGACCCGGACTATGCACCTGAGATCCCAGGATGAGAAAAAAAGCAGTCGCAAACAATGCGGCAGAAGCCAATCCGCAGCGGCCGGGGCGCAGTCCCCAGCGCCGCGTGATACGGTCGCTCAGCACTCCTCCAATGAGGCAGCACACGGTCATGGCGAGGAACGGCAGCATCGCATAATTGGCGCTCGACTTCAGATCGAAACCACGCACCTGCGCCATGTATAGGAAGAACCAACTGAAGAATATCCAGGCGATGTACCCAAAGCTGAAATATCCGGCAATCAGCGCCAGCAGGTCTCTTCTCCTGAGGATTGCGCGCCAGGAAATCACGGGCTTCGCGGAACTCACGGCCAATGCCCCCAGGCTCTCCTGAATCTCATGCAGTTCGGCTTTGGCGATCTTCGGATGCTCCTCCGGCGTATCCCGTGCGGTTTTCCACCACACAGCGGCCGCGATGAATCCCAGAATCGCGCTGAACCAGAAAGCGGCTCGCCATGTATAGTTGCCGATCAGCCAATTCAGCAGCGGCGGGGTCAGCCCGCTGCCTGCCCCCACCCCAGCAAAAATCAATCCATTGATGCGCCCGCGTTCCTTCATGGGAACCCATCGGGCTACAAACTGGTTCGCCGCCGGATAGATCACCGATTCACTTCCGCCCAGAACAAGCCGGAGGCCGATCAGAAACAGCACCGCATGCTCAATATGCGACGGCAGCATCGCCGTCGCAGCTGTTGTTACTCCCCATAGCAAAACCCCAATGGTCAGCACCTTGCGTGGGCCGCGGCGCGAAGCCAGCCATCCTGCCGGAATCTGCAGGCCCGCATAGCCGATCAGAAATGCGCTGAATATCCAGCCAAGGGTTTGATCGTTCAGTCCATACTGCCGGCTGATCTGCAGAGCCGCTATGGTGATGTTTGTCCTGTCGAGAAAAGCGACAGCGCTGAGAACGAAAAGCCAGAAGCTTAGAAAATACCGCAATTTCAATCGACGTTTCGCGGGCGCCGCATTTTCTTTTCCCATCACGCGAAAGCCTCGTGAGCAAAACTGGAACCTTCACTTTTCCGCGATCTCGTGCAGTTCCTCACCCAGGAACTGCCTGCGGGATAGGAAGGCAAGGTCACACGCACCATTTTCAGGTTCGGCCGAGGCGCTGTCATCGGCCCTGTGATCAGGGTCAAATTAGGCCAAATAGCCTATCGGGAGCGCCTATAACCTTCCAAACTGCTTCACCGCTTCTTCGATGGAGTGATACTTCTCGATGAACGGGTACATGGAATGCTCGCTGTTATCCAGCTTCTGCGCCAGAACCAGTACCCGTGCAGCGTCCTTCCGCGGTACGACCACTACGCCGTCCTGGTCGGCGGAGATAATATCCCCCGGAGCCACCTTCACC
>JBOGMA010000022.1:0-6904 GCA_050746465.1 Acidobacteriaceae bacterium | reverse complement strand
GCCCTGCACCTTGTATCCGCCCATGCGATGCACCGACTGCGGCGTCAGCCCCAGGTGCCCGATCACCGGAACCTCGGCCCCCACCAGCCGCTCGACCAGCTCGCAGCGCACCGCGCCGCCCTCGATCTTCACCGCCTCGGCGCCCGCTTCCTTCACAAACCGGACCGCGTTGGCCACACCCTAGGCCACACTCACGTGGTACGACCCGTAGGGCATGTCCGCCGCCACGATTCCCCGCTTGACCGCCCGGCGAACGGCGCGCGTGTGATGCAGCATTTCGTCCACCGTCACCGGCAGCGTCGTCTCATAGCCCATCACCACCATGGCCAGCGAGTCGCCCACCAGGATCAGATCCATGCGGGCCTCATCCACCAGCCGCGCCGTGGCATAGTCGTAGGCAGTGAGCGCAGCAATCGGCTGATGCGCCCGCTTCTTCTCCTGCAATGTCTGGAAAGTAATTTTGGAAGCTCCGCCGGAACCGGCGTCGCTGCGGAAATTCGTCACGCTCATAATGTCTCCAGTGCAGCTTCCTCAAAGGAAGAATGCCGCCCGATCCTGAATCAGAAGATACGCCGCGCTTCGCGCGAAGTAAAGTGACTTACTCATTGACGTTGCAGACACTTCTGTGCTGTAATCGCTCTCCATCCTGATCTTTTGGCAGGCCGAGGCTTGATAGCGTGAAGAGCGTGTCTTCACTGCGGCAAATCGAGCCCCAACCAGGTTTTTTGCTCAAACGGCATACCAAAATCTCTACTCCAGACTTGTGGCCTTGCCGTCTGCTCGCGGAATTTGAGGAGGCAGGTAATGAAGGGTGGCAGGCTATCGATCTTTGCCCTGGTCGCAGTGGTGTGTACATTGTGCGTTTCCGCGTGGGGACAGGCAACCACGTCCCTGCACGGTACCGTTACCGACAATTCAGGAGCCGCAATTGCCGGCGCAAAAGTTACTCTGACGCAGAATGCAACCGGTGCGAGTCGCGACACGACCAGCAACTCCAGCGGAGCTTATAGCTTACCTGCGGTGCTTCCCGGCACCTATAGTCTGACCGTCAAAGCAAATGGCTTCCAGACCTATGTGCAACAGGGGCTGCAAC
This sequence comes from Acidobacteriaceae bacterium, assembly GCA_050746465.1. Classification (GTDB taxonomy): domain Bacteria; phylum Acidobacteriota; class Terriglobia; order Terriglobales; family Acidobacteriaceae; genus Silvibacterium. The sequence goes on along the minus strand of JBOGMA010000022.1, from coordinate 5,811 downwards.
TGCTGGTGAGCATGCCGGCGAGCAGCAATGTGCAAATGCAGGTGGGTTCCATTGAGCAAACAGTAAATGTAAGCGGGCGTACTCCTCTGCTCAATACGACCGATGCCAGCCTGGGCCACACAATGGGAACCGATACCATCCAGAGCCTTCCCATGCGCGCCGAGAGCATGCCGCTGCTGTTGAGCTTGCAGCCCGGCGTTGTGTTCAACGGGCAGAACAATCTGGAGAGCAGCTACGACACGCGCGCTGGATCGGTCAACGGGGAGCGGAGCGATCAAAACAACATCACTCTCGACGGTGTGAGCGACAACGACGCTTTTGCGGGCTATGCCTTCAACGGGATATTGCCGACAACTCCGTTTTCCACCCAGGAGTTCCGCGTCACCACCTCCAATTACGACGCCACCCAGGGCCGCTCCGCAGGTGCGCAAATTACCATGGTCACCCGGAGCGGCACCAATCACTTCCATGGCAATCTCTATGAGTTCAACCGCAACACCATCGGCGAAGCCAACGACTGGTTCCTGAAGCAGTCCCAGATCAGCAGCGGCCTGCCGAATCGCCCGGTAAAGCTGGTTCGCAACGTATTTGGCGGCGACCTCGGCGGTCCATTCGTGCGGAACCACCTCTTTTTCTTCTTCAATTACGAAGGGCATCGCGTAGCGACAGCCCAAAGCGTAGTACGCAACATCCCCAGCTCAACCCTGCGCGACGGCATCATTGAGTATGCGTGCACGACCGCCTCAGCCTGTCCGGGTGGCAGTGTAACGGGATTAAGCGGCAGCAGCTATCAGGTTGCCCCAGGCAACTACGCGCTGGATGCACAACAACTGGCCGCGATGGATCCGCTCGGCATCGGACCCAGCTCCATCGCCCTGAAGTACTTCGACACCTATCCCACTCCGAATGCCCCCGCTGTTGTCGACGCCCCCAATTTTGCCGGCTACCGTTTTGCCTCGCCGATCACCAGTAAGGACAACTGGTATATCGGTCGCCTCGATTACACGATCAACCCGAGCAACACATTGTTCCTGCGCGGAACCGTCGTGCACGACCGTGATGATGCCGCCGGCCCCTTCCTTCCCGGCAGCCCGGCCCAGTCCACAAATGTGGACTTCAGCAAAGGGCTCGTCGCCGGATACACCTGGGTGATCAATCCAAGCTGGGTGAATAATTTCCGCTACGGACTTACCCGCCAAAGCCTCGGAATCGATGGTGATTCCAACCTGCCGTGGATCGGAATGCGCGATCTGGACCAGGACATTAACCGGACCACGGCCGCCGTTACCCCGGTACACAATGTCATCGACACGGTAAGCTGGCAGCGCGGATCGCACGCCTTCCAGTTCGGCGCCAATATCCTGATGATCCGCCGCAACGACTCCACCAATTCGAATTCGTTCAGCGATGCGCTCACGAACGCTGACTGGAACACCGACGGCGGCTTTGCCGGCACGGGAAATGCCCTCGATCCGGCAGCTTCGGGTTATCCGGATGTGGGTTCCGCCCACGCATATGATTTTCCGCTGGCGGCCATGATGGGTCTGGCAAGCGAAGTCGATGCCCGCTACAACTACGCCGTTACGAACCAGACAACGGCGACGCCCATCAGCCAGGGAACTCCCGTTGCACGGCATTGGGCGACGGACACCTACAACCTGTTTTTCCAGGATACCTGGCAGGCACGCCCCGGTTTGTCGATCAGTTACGGGCTGAACTATCAACTGATGACGCCGATCACGGAGATGAACGGACAGCAAGTTGAGCCAAACATCAATATGGGCCGGTGGTTCAATCAGCGTGCAAGCAACATGGTGAAGGGCATTCCTTCCAATCAGGATGCTGTGATCAGTTTCGCGCCCTCGGGCTCGCATTGGGGTAAGTCAGGCATGTATGGAGCCCAAACGAAAAACTTCGCTCCGCGCATTGGAATTGCGTGGTCGCCCCGGCCGGATTGGAGCCTGCTGAAGGGCCTCACCGGCAATGGCCGGACCGTGATCCGCACCGGCTTCGGCATCTACTACGACAACTTTGGCCCGGCATTAGCCACGAACTATGACGCGAATGGTTCGTTTGGCATTTCAACCGTGCTGGAAAACCCGATCGACATAAGCGTCGCCGACATTCCGCGGATTACCAGCATGAATTCCATCCCAACTACGGACAACAGCGGCAACGCGATTATGGAGCCAGCCCCGCCCTCCACCTTCCCCGTAACGTACCCGTTAGGCTCGGAGGCCATCGGCACGGGGATCGATCAATCGCTGAAAACTCCGTATTCGTATGCGGTGGACCTTTCAATCCAACGGGAACTGCCGGGGCGGGTGATGTTCGACGTGGGATATGTGGGTCACTTCGGACACCGCGGGCTCGCGCTGGACGATATTGCCACGCCCACGGACCTGGTGGACCCCAAAACTGGGATCGACTACTTCAGCGCGGCGACAGCGCTCGCCAAGCTGTACCGGCAAGGCGTGCCAATGTCGCAGATCACCGCGGACATGGTCGGTCAGACTGCGTCCTACTGGGACGACATGTTTACGCCGTCCACCTCAGGGTACTCGGGTCCCGCTGCTGGTGCGGCCAATCAACTCCAGGCTGCTTATGCCTGGTTTGCACACCATCAGAACAACGAAACGTCCTCATTGTACGATTTGGACGTCATCGGTGACGCTCCAACGCCAGTGGGAGGACTGAACACCTTTTACAACAGCCAGTTTTCGTCTCTCTGGGCATGGAGATCGATGTCAAATTCGAACTACCACGCTCTCCAGCTTAGCCTCCAGAAGCAGATGTCCCACGGGCTGATGTTTGGATTCAACTACACCTATTCCCACTCCCTCGATGTCGCGTCGTTTTCTGAACGCGCCGTTCACTTCCTGACCGACAGCATCATCAACCCATGGGATCCGCACCAGATGTACGGGCCCAGCGACTTCGATCTACGGCATCAGATCAATGGCTACTGGGTGGCGAAGCTGCCGTTTGGCAAGGGAGAACCGCTGGCAGGAAAGACAAACGCAGCGGTCGATGCCTTGATTGGCGGCTGGCAACTTGCCGGAACAAGCCGCTGGACCTCCGGATTCCCGTTCAGTGTGTTCATGGGTTACGTATGGCCGACGAACTGGGATGAGATGGGATGGGCGAACCAGATAAAACCGGTTTCAACGGGTCGCACCATCGTCGACGGTACGCCGAACATATTTAAGGATCCAACAGCAGCCATGAGTTCCTTCGACTACGCCTATCCCGGGCAGAGTGGTCAGAGGAACAATATCCGCGGCGACGGCTTCTTAAATACAGACATGAATCTCTCGAAGAGCTTCAGGATCCGGGAGAACCAGTCGTTTCAGATCCGGTGGCAGGTCTTTAATGTCTTCAATACTCACAGGTTCGATGTGGCGGGGGTTCAAGACGAACAGGATGCCGGTGGCTTCGGCAGCTACACCAGCCTGCTGACGCTGCCTCGGGAAATGGAATTCGGAGGAGTCTATACGTTCTGAAGTTAGGAGACGGCCGCCTATTCGCCGCGCAGGGCAAGCATGAGGTCCGTGCCGCATGCTCGCCTTGCCGGCAGCGCGGACGCGACCAGCGCCAGCAGCAGCATGGCCACCGCGGATAGCGCAAGCACGACGGGATCGAACGGGCTCACGTCAAACAAAAACGAACGCAGCAACTGGGACACAGCCGCCGCTCCAAGCAATCCCAGGAAACAGCCAACAGCAGCAAGTTTGATGCCGGAACCGAGGACAAGCATGAGCACGCTGGATCGCTGGCAGCCGAGCGCCATGCGCACAGCCATTTCCTGCTCGCGCAATGCTGCGGAGAACGCAATCACCGCATATATTCCCAGACCGCTGAGCAACACAGCAACGATTGCAAAACAGGAAATCAGGGCTGTGTTGAAGCGACGCGGCGCTTCGCTGTTCGAAATTGCCTGCTCCATCGTTTGGATATGCTTCAACGGCAGCTGCGGGTCTATCTTCTGTACCGTGGTGCGCAGCATGTTTTCCATGAGCGCGGGATCAATGCGGCTGCGCAACGCAATCCACCCATTCGTGGCGCTCAACTCCCCGGCGGACGCGAAGACTCCTTCTGAGGCGACCGATTGGGTGACCGGCTGGTATACCTGCGGCATCGTCTCCTCATCAGGCGAGCCCAGCTTTACGTCGTCCACTTCACCCACCACCGTCATCCAGGGAGTGGAAGTCTCAGCCATCCCCCGGCGCAGCCGCTTGCCGATGGGGTTCTGACCGGGCCAATATCGTTCTGCCATCTTGCGATTCACAATTGCCACCAGCCGTGAGCTCGCATTGTCAGACTCGGTAAAGAAGCGCCCGCGCAGCAATCGGATACCCAGCGCATGGAAGGAATCGCCCCGCACCAGCAACATTTCAGCCATGTTCAGCCCCGCCCCTTTGGGCGGAACATAGCCGTCGATCGTAAAAGCGATGCCCGAATCCTCGCCGGAGGCCGGCAGATATGAAGTAATGCCGGCAGCCTGTACGCCCGGTAACTCCCGCACTCTCCGCAGCAGTTCTTCACAAAACGTATCGATCGCTGACTGCGTTGCATATTGGTCCTGGGGCAGAGAATACAGCGCGGCCAGCGTGTGGTCGGGCTGGAAACCTAAATTCACATCGCGCATCTTTTGGAAGCTGCGCAATAACAACCCGGACGTCGCAAGCAGGACGAGCGCCACCGCAATCTCCGCCACCACCAGCCCGGAACGCAGCCTCGCATGGCCGCTGCCCGGAGTGCCCGTGCGTCCGCCTTCCTTCAGCGTCTGGTTCGCGCTGGTTCGAACTGCGGCGAATGCCGGCGCCAGCCCGCAGACAAGGCCGGTCAGGAGCGCCAGGCCCAGCGCAAAGAGCACGACCGGCCAGTCCAGCCCTATCTCACGAACGCGCGGCAACGTGTCCGGCAGGAAACTCACGCCCACCCGCAGAGCGGCCGCCGCCAGCGCCAACCCCAGCGCGCCTCCCGCCAGACTCAGGACCATGCTTTCCACAATGGCTTGTCGAAGCAACCTTGCCGCTCGCGCGCCCAGCGCAATTCTAAGAGCGATCTCTCTTCGCCTCCGGATCGAACGCACCAGGAGCAGGCCCGCCAGGTTCGCACAGGCGATCAGCAGCACCACGACAACCGCGAAGAGCAATGTATGGATCAGTGGACGTGCCTGTTCGACCGTATCCTCCCGCAGCGGTGTCACCACTGCATGAATGCGCAGGCTGCGCATGAATGCGGGATAGCTGCTCATCGTCTTCTTTGCCACCCGCTCCGCGTCGGTCTGTGCCTGCGCCGCGGTTATGCCGGGCTTCAGCCGCCCCACCATGCGCATGTTCCACGACGCCGCGTACCCTGCCGTAAATTCCTTTGGCTGCAAACTGAGCGGAACCCAAAGCTCGCTCTGGCTCACCTGCCCCGGATTCAAGGGAAACTCGAAATTGCGCGGCATCACGCCGATCACGGTGTAAGGCTTGCGGTTGAGAAGAATTTTGCTTCCAACAATTCCGGTATCGCCATCGAAACGGCTCTGCCACAAGCCGTAACTGAGCACCGCTACCTGCTGGCCTTCTTCGTCTTCCTGCTGAGTAAACGTGCGCCCCAGCATCGGCCCAACTCCCAGGGCGGCAAAGACCTCGCCGCTCATCCGCGTTGCATTGATTCTCACCGGATCGCCCTTGCCGGATAGGTTCAACCCCGTTCCCTGATAACCACCCAGACGAGCAAAGGTTTGCGTGTCTCGCATGTAGCTGCGAACGTCGGGAGCAGTCACGTAAGCGTGCGTGCAGGCCACGCAATGCGACC
>JBOGMA010000021.1:0-2625 GCA_050746465.1 Acidobacteriaceae bacterium | reverse complement strand
GGTCATACCAGGGCACGTAGACAACCTCGGGATTCGCCGGAGCAATGATGATGTCGCCCGGGGTGTATTCGACCGCAAGCTGCTGGGTTGACCGAAGATTGCCAGCCTCATAGGCCTGCTGCCGCATGTTCTGCACGGCGGCCATCACGTCCTGAGGCTGGTTGTAATAAGCATTCCCAAGCTGGCTGGTCCAGTCAAGATTGCGGTTCAAATTATCGAGTACAGATGGAAAGGCCACCAGCGCCTTCACGCTGGGATCCCAGTTCATGTCATTGGCCATCTCACCGAGCTGATCCGGCGGCGCGCCTTGATTAGCCTCTACGAAGTGGTCCGCGTCCGCAATCTGATCGGGGTAAGTGGAGGCGGCGAGAATCTGCGCGACAAGAGAATCCGGGTAAAGCGCGATCGGAGCGACGAGCTGATTCAGTTGATCGGGCGAAAGAGCGTTATAGCTTTCCGGAGGAGGCCCCTGGTCCTCATATTGCTGCTGGTCCTGATATTGCCCCTGGTCCTGATATTGCCCCTGGTCCTGATATTGCTGCTGGTCCGGAGGAGGCGGCGGCGCGTTCTGCGCAAAAGCGTAGATGTCCCCCATTCCCAGCGGAATCATCAGGTAAGCGAGTGAGCATGCGAGCGCCTTTTTGCCGAAATTGTGAACAAGAGCCGTGGCGCGGGCGCCGGTGAGTTTGCTGCGGGTTTGTGTGTTCATCGTTAGCCTCGTCTTTCAGGCAGATCTGCTACGTTTCTTTGAACACACAAAGCCTATTCCGAGTTGCGCTGCCCGTCCAGCAGACTTGCCATCCAGGCATAAAGGTTGTCCCGCCCAAAGCGCAGCGATATGGACCACATGTCGCCGATCGCTCGGTGCAGCCTGTGTTTACGGATACTGCTCCAACTCAAAGTTAAGTAAAGCCGTGGTGCCGGTCACGGCTGTAATGTAGAGCCGGACCGCCCGGTCGGAACTGACGATCGGATTGAGAACCACCATACCGTCTGCATCCGAGGTCGCCTGCACCTGTTCCTGCTGAAGGAGCGGCGCGGGAGGGCAAAACGCCTGCGCGGAACAAATGGGGGTCCACCCGTCGAGCGTTTCATAAAATGTGACGATCGCTCCCGCCACCGGGTGCCCGGCGGGGTCTGTGACTTCCAGGGTCACAGGTTGAAATGCCTGGCCCGCCGCAAAATTCTGCGAAACGCCGGCGATGGGCTGAAGCTGCGCCGATTCCGGCGGCACTGAGACCACATCGAACTGCGCACAACCGCTGCCGGATACCAGGCAGGCGTTGACAGGGACAACGGCCCCGGCGGTGAGCGGGCCTACGCTGAGTTGCTGCGTCACAATGCCGTTTGAGCCGCTGAGGCTGGCTGTTGTCGGCGCTGTCACGCCGGTTGCAGTCGGCGTCCAGGTCACGACGGCATTGGCCGTTGGGGTTCCGTTTTTCAGCACCAGTCCCTCCGGGGTCCATTCGGCGCTGGCTCCGGCGGCGAGGTAGAGCTTGGGAGTAAGCGGGCTGATGGCGGCCGCCGCTCCCGAATCTGCGCTGAACTGCGCGGAAACGCTGGCTCCGTTGGTGAGCGTCGCGGTAACAGAGGTAGACGCAGTGGAGTTGGCGGCCACCGCGAGGTTTGCGGTTCCGTTTGCGGCCGTCACGACCGAGCAGGAGGGCTGTCCGCAAGCCAGCGTCGCATTGCCCTGTGCGACGGCATAGGTAACGGTGGCTCCGGCAGCAGGTGACCCGGCGTTGCTGACTGTAACGGTGAACGGAAGCGGCGCTCCCGGCGGCACCGGGCCAGAAGGCGCGGTCAGAATACCAATCGTATCGTCGTTGCGCGCGCCGTAGCTCACGCCGTCCGCAATAACAGCGACAGCCAGGGTCTGGGGATCTTTTACCTGGACCGGAACACTGCCCGTGGTTCCTGAGGAAGGCGGCGCGATTGCGGTGATCTCCGTGGGGGAAACGCTGGTCACCGCGGCCGCCGCTCCATTCACTGTGACCACGGAATTCGGGCGAAACCCCATGCCGATGATTGCGATGGGGCCGCCCTTTGAGGGCAGGATAGCGGGCCGCACCGTATCGGCATAGAGAACCCGTCCGCGGTAAAGATAGTCCGGACGCCCATCGCCGCGCAGGTCGGAAATTCCAAGCCGCACCTCGCTGTCGGCGAGCGTGAGCACGGGCAGAGTAGTAAGCCCGGCAACGGCTCCGTTATACGGCTGCGAAGTCGCGGTTACGGGCGCGTTGGAAATGGCGTCGGTCCCGTTCCACATGCCCAGCACGATTTGCGCCTTGTTCAGAGTGGGCAATCCCTTGTCATCCAGGGCATAGGCTTCCACGGTGAATACGCGGTTCGCCTTGGCCCACCATTGCAGCCAGCTCGTGTGCCCATAACCGGCCAGCCGCGCGGTCCACTCGCCGGTCGGAGGAACGGTCACCGGAGCCGACAGCATTCCGTCGTCACCGCTCAGCGAATCGCCGGCGGAGTTGCCGACGGTGACGTTCTGAATCACTTTGACTCCGGCCGCGAGGCCCGGAATCGCAATGGAGGGCAGCGTTCCCGAGGGCGTGACCTGCCCGGTGGTATAAGGGCCGACTGAATCTGATCCGGTGTAGAGCGGACTAATGG
>JBOGMA010000020.1:0-4163 GCA_050746465.1 Acidobacteriaceae bacterium | reverse complement strand
GGCACAAGCAAACCATCCGATGCTCCATTGAGTCATCCATCCGAAGATGGATCATCGCTGCGGGGCTGCATTCGCCGCATGCAAAAAGGCATGCCTTCGTCTCCTAAAATCCGGAGACGAAGGCATGTGGAGGACACCTTCTGTTATTTAAGAGGCCCGGCCCACCCTATTGCACGGTGTAACCCAGAATCTGGCCGATGGGCGCTTCCTGCAGCGCCTGCTGCACCATCGCTCAACCCCGCCCGGTCAAGTTGATGAGCAACACTACTGGAAAGGAATGTTGGTCGGTATTCCCATCTCGTAGGTCCGTTCCGGAACAACGGAGAGATTCACCGTTATGGGCGTGTCCAGGGGGGCAGTGAGATCTCCGCTGACCTCGAGCGCCTGCATCTGGGCCAGCGTTCGCACCAGATTATTGAACGGGCAGCCCGTCGGATTGGCCTTACATTTCGCAAAGGCTTGCGGAGTAAAGAGCAGGAGCTTGACGTAGTGCGGCACCTTGAAATCACCGCCGTCCCGCGCCACCCCGAGGAGGTGAATATGTCCTTTCACCAGTGAGCAGGGCGTGCCGCCGTTCCACTGTTGGCACTGGGCATCGCTCCCCACCCCGTAATCGGGGTCCGGGAACGGAAGCACGTTCAAATGGTCGCAGTTGGTGGGCAGGCATTGCAGGTTGTTGTCAGGAATCATGGACTGGAGCGGGTAAACCACCACATATACCGGCGCCATCGAATTCACATTCGACTTCACCGGCATGGGCGCGCCCAGCGGCTGACGAACGAACACCGTGTTCCCCGTCGCGCTATCAAAGACGGGTCCAATCGTCGAGTTCCCCTGGAGAACTTCGCCGCTGAAAAGTTCTTGGGTTTGGGCGATGGCTGAATTGGAAAAAAGCATGACGGCGGCTGCCAATGTCAGCGCCGCACAGAATGGGCGAAGATACGGAATGGATCTCATGTTGGTTCTCCTGCCCACACCATGCCCGCCACGCTGTCTGCGTGTCATGATGGAACTCGCATGAAACCCTGATTTTTCACAAATTAAGCCCAATCCGGGCATAATGGAGACGGAAAACTCCATACTCGAAACAGCGTGAGGAACTCCGCGGTGATCTTCCTCTTCGACCGCTTCCAGGCCGACGACCTTGCGTTTCGCCTTACGGCGGACGGCGCGCCTATTCCCCTTGAGCCGAAGGCTCTTCGCCTGCTCCTGTACCTGATCCAGAACCGCGGCCGCCTGGTCCGCAAGCAGGAGATCCTCGACGCCGTGTGGGCCGACGCGGCCGTCACCGAAAGCGCCCTCACCCGCTCCATCGGCCTGCTTCGCAAAACGCTGGATGACGACTCCCGCGAGCCGCGATTCATCGAAACCGTCCCGACTGCCGGCTATCGCTTCATTGCCCGGGTCGAAACCGCCCCTGAGCCCTCAACGGCCGCCCAAACCCCTGCATCTCAACTGAGCCCGGAACCCGTTGTTTTGGAACCAGCCCCGCGCCGGCGGCATTTGCTCCGTCTCGCCATTCTTGTTGCCGCCTGCCTGACCTTGCTCGCCGCTGCCGCCGCCTGGCGTATCGCCACCTATTACCGGGCCGCGCCGATCCATTCGCTTGCCGTTTTGCCTTTAGACAACCTCTCCGGCGACCCCTCCCAGGAGTACTTCGCGGATGGCATGACCGACGAACTCACCACGGAGATCGCCCGCATCCCCAATCTCCGCGTCGTTTCCCGCACATCCGTCGTGGACAACCATGACCTTCGCCGCTCGTATTCCAATATCGCCCGCCAGCTGGGGGTCGATGCTATCGTCACAGGCTCCGTCGTCCGTTCCGGCGATCGCATCCGGATCACGGCCCAGCTCATCGACGGCCGAACCGATCGTTATCTCTGGGCCCAGTCCTTTGAAGGCCCCACCCGCGAGGTCCTGTCCCTCGAGGACAGCGTTGCCCAGCAGATCGCGGCCCAGGCGCGCCTTGCCCTCGCCGCTCCATCGCCGCATCCAGCCGTCAACCCCGCGGCGCACGACGCTTACTTGCGAGGCCGCTATTTCTTCAACAAGCAGGACTTTCGCCACAGCCTGCAATCCTTTCAGCAGGCCATCGCCCTCGACCCCAACTACGCCGCCGCCTACGCCGGCTACGCCTCCGCTCTCGATGCATCTTCCACGTTTGGCATCGGCCCGCCCGAACAGCTCATGCCCAAAGCGCTTGCCGCCGTCCAGCGCGCTATCCAGCTGGATCCTCAGAATGGCGAGGCTTACACCGAGCTCGGCAGCATCCAGACCATTTACCTCTGGGACTGGACAGCGGCCGGCCAGAATCTGACGCGCGGCATCGAACTCAACCCCAACGACGCCATTGCCGAATTTAAATACGCCACCTTTCTCGACGCAATCAACAGCCCGAACGAGGCCGTCAGTCACATGAGGCGAGCCCTCACCCTCGATCCTCTTTCGTTCCTCATGAACCGACGCCTCGGCGTTGTCCTCTACCTGGCCCGCGACTACGATGCCGCCCTCGCCCAGCTCAACCGCGCCGCCGAAATGGAGCATGATCCCAGGTCCATCGACAACTACCGAAGCCTCATCTACGAGCAGAAGGGCCAGCATGACGAGGCCATCGAATACGACCTCGCCCAGATCCACACCGTGTACCCACAGATCGACACAACCGCTCTTCGCTCCGCCTTCAAGCAGCATGGCTGGCGGGCCTACTGGCTCGACCGCTCTTCAGTCCTGGTCCCCACTCCACCACAGCCCTGCACTCCCTACCAGCTTGCTCTCGACGACCTTCGCACCGACCGTCTGGACCATGCCTTCGCCTCTTTTAGCCGCGCGCTTGACCAGCACTGCTACTCCATGGCCCTGCTTCGCGTGGACCCGCTTCTCGACTCAGTCCGCCGCGACCCTCGCTACACCGCTCTGCTCAGCCGCCTTCACCAGTAGCCTGCTCCCGTCCTTTCGGACGACCACTTGACAAGCAAGTGAACGAGGACCATCATCGTTCCGTGGAGATCACTTGAATGTCTAGTAAAGCGGAATCCATTCAACTCCTGCAGGGGACGCTCGACCTGATCGTGCTGCGTACGCTTGCCAGCATGGGGCCGCGGCACGCTTACCAGATTGCCACGCGTCTCCAGCAAATCTCCGATCGCCTGCTCAATCTGAATCAGGGCACTCTTTATCCGGCATTGGTGCGGCTGGAGCAGTACGGATGGATCAAGGGAACCTGGGGGAGAACCGAGAATAACCGGGAAGCGAAATTCTACGAAATTACCAGGGCAGGCCTGAAGGCTTTGGGAGAAGAGACTCAGAAGTGGAGAAGGATTTCGGCGCTCGTGGAGCGGCTGCTGCTTGAGGAGTCCTAATGATGAAGCATCTGAGGCGCGCCTTTCTTAGGTTCTGTCAGCTCTTCACCAACTCCAGGGCGGAAGCCGAACTGGCGAAAGAAATTGCCGCGCATCTGGCTTTGCTGGAAGATGAATATCTGCGGCAGGGCATGAATCCTGATGATGCGCGGCTAGCTGCCCGACGCGCTTATGGGGGAGTGGAGCAGGCCAAGCAACTGCACCGCAACGAGCGGGCGTTTCAAGGGCTGGTCCATATCCTGCAGGATACGCGATTTACGTTCCGCCAACTGCGCAAGTCTCCCGGATTTGCAGCGGCCGCCATCCTGATGCTTGCGTTGGGAATCGGGGCGACGACGGCAATCTTCTCCATTTTTGAAGGCGTGCTGTTGCGTCCGCTGCCGTTTCCCGATCCTGGCCGCCTCGTCGTTCTCGGAGATGTGCTTGAAGGGTCGCATTGCGTGGCCTGCACGCACGCTTACGTGACTGCTCCCGACGTTCGCAACTACATGCGAGACACGCAAACCTTTGCTCATCTGGGTGGTTATAAGGGGACGGGGTTTGACTTATCGGGCACCGGCGATCCGGTGAGAATCAATGCGACGCGGACGAGCGGCGAGGTCTTTGCCGCCCTGGGAGTAGGGCCGATGCTGGGGCGCACGTTTACTCAGCAAGAAGACGAAGAAGGCCAGCAGGTAGCGGTGCTCAGTTACGGCTTGTGGCAGAGTCGTTTCGATGGCGACACCGGAATTGTTGGAAGCAAAATTCTTCTCAACCGCAAGCCTTACACCGTGATCGGCGTGATGCCGCGCAATTTCGAGT
>JBOGMA010000019.1:0-6580 GCA_050746465.1 Acidobacteriaceae bacterium | reverse complement strand
AGGCACATCTTGGAAAGGAAGTTGAAGTCGTCCTCATAGACCGCTACGATTTGCGGGCAATGTTCTGCGAGCAGGGCAGGAATATTTTCGGCGGGATCCTTGAGCATGGGGTCAAAGGCCGCGACGGAGATTCCGCTTTGGCGCAGCGCAGAGGCGGCGTACAACATTCCGAGCGGCAAATAGGGCTGCATTTTCCGCAGCTGCTTGGGATCGTATGCAAGATGATAGGAATGAGTGATGAGAACTTCGGCCACGATCCACCTCGGGCAGAACACGGTTGACGGCGCACTCCGGCTCTGTTTAAGGCAGGTTATGGCTGCGCGAAGCGGCAGTTGTCGCGCAATTGTCAACTCAATGTAATAGGTTTCTTGCAGCGACAGCGCCGGTTCAAATTGCCGCCATATTCAAGAAATGGCCCATCTTTTCGCGCTTGGTGGCAAGATAACGGGCGGTATGCGGGCCACAGGGAACGTCGGCGTTGAGGCGCTCGACGATTTCGATTCCCGACGAGAGCACAGCGTCGACTTTTTCCGGATTGTTGGTCATAAGCCTGAGAGAGCGGACGTTGAGAAAGCTCAGGATTGCGGTGGCCAGCGCGTAATCGCGCGCATCGACGACGTGTCCCAGGCGAAGGTTAGCTTCAATGGTGTCGAGGCCGCGGTCTTGAAGTTCATACGCACGGAGCTTTTCCATGAGGCCGATGCCCCGGCCTTCCTGGTGCTCGTAGAGCAGTATCCCGGCGCCTTGCTCCGCTATGACGCGCATGGCCAGATGCAGTTGGTCATGGCAATCGCAGCGCAGCGACTGGAAGGTTTCGCCGGTTGTGCATTGAGAATGAATGCGGACCACGGGAGGGGAACTGTGGACGTCGCCCAGGACCAGCGCCAGCGCGGATTCAAGGCGCTCCGTGCCCAAACGGGTATTGAAGTGGAGCGCCTCGAATCCGAGCAGGCGGAAGCTGGCCCAGCGGGTGGGGAGGGTTACATCGGCGATTTGCGTGAGCCTGGTCAAACGCGATGAGGTCTGCTTTTCCCGGCGATTGTGGGGCGGAATCATGTTGGCTCCGTAGAAAAGATAGCGCGCTGCCGCCGGCCGGAGTGTCGCCAGAATGTCTCGGCGTGGTCATTCTATTGTTGAAGGCGCGGTGTTGCGGCGGAAATGATAGAGCACGTGATCTCCGAATGCCGCGAACGGGCGGGCAAGATGAAGGTCGAGATTTTCCATCGCATTGAGGAGCCGAGGGTGCGCGGAAATCCACGGCTCGGCGGCACTGGGCGGAACGGCTATTCCGATTCCGATGCGTTCTTTCAGTACAAACCACGGCTCAAAAGCCCACTGCAAAGCCGCGCGCCGGTGATAGATGATGTTGAAGTTGCGACCGGCCAGACGCGCCGAGACTGCGCCGCGCTGGCGTCGCCGCAGCGCCTGGCGAGGACGCCCGTTCAGCAACTCGGCGACGACTTCTCCGGGACAAAATGTGCCAAAGAGAACCAGAAGAGCCGAGGCTCCCGGCTTGAGCAGTCGTGCGAGCCCGCGTGCTACCTGGTCCAGATCCACCACGCAATTGAGCGGCGCAAAATTGGAGAAGATGCCGTCGAACTGCTCTCCGCCCGCTGACAAATAACGCGTGGCGAAACTTTCCATTTCTTCCGCGGCGGCGACTTCTGCGCGTCCATAGAAATGCGCGAGTTTGGATTGGGCCAGCGACACCATGGCCGGCGAAGGATCGGTGAGAAGGACGTCGTATCCGCGCGAGGCAAGGAAGGCCGCATCTTCACCGGTGCCGCCGCCCAATTCCAGGATGCGGCCGGCGGGCGGCAGCGTTTTCAGCAAGACTCTGCGTACGGCGCGGCGCTGGGCGGCCACGCTGGCCCAGGCTCCAAATCGCTCGTCAAACGCCGGGGCTACAGCGTCAAACGCGAGAGCGGCAGCTCGCGCAGGGGGCATTATCGCCCCAGGTGTTTTTTCAGTTGCTTCCATCGATATGATTCCCAGGCGTAACGAAGGCCTTCAACAAAATGAAAACGCAGGCGGAGGAGCACGAGCTGAAGCTGCATTCGATATCGAGCGATGCGCACGGACATGGCTTCATTCGGAAACGCCTTAATGATGGGAGGGGGCAGACGCGATGGCATTAATGCCCTTGCGGGCGGGCGCCGGGCAGGAACGCCGGAGGGTTGCATCTCCCGCTGCAGCAGCAGGTAGAGCTTGGTGCCGGGGTAACTTCCCAAGACCGACCTGTTGCCGTAGACCCCGATCCAAAGTCGCACGGGTGCGGGGATGCGGCTGAGAGTCCAGTGGGATAGCGCGGCGGGCGCGAATTCGCCCATCGTGCGGGTAATGAGCAGAGCGACAACGCCGAGTCCCAATACAGCTCGCGCGTTGGATCCGGTCGCAATCCGCAAACTGCTCCAGAAGGCGGGGTCGTTTTGTCGCGCGAGCACATGACGTCGAAATTCCAACAGGTGTGAGGCGCGCGAGAATTCGCCGCAGAGGTGTTTGTAAACGTGGAGAGCCTGGCCGAGGAAGAGATCGACAGGAGCGAGCACGGGCATGGTGGTGCCGTGCAGTTCGCGAAATTCCACGCGATCCAGAATGCAGGAACGCTTCGCGGTATCCGGTTCAAGATGCAATTCCACGGCGTGGGAGGGCATTGGCTTATACAAATCTTTGATGGAAAGGCCAGATCTTTCGTCCAACTTGAATTCCCAGCTTCGTCCGCTGATGGCATAAAGGCGGTAGCCTCTGCGCTCCAGAATTCGCCTTGCTTGCGGAGCATGTTGCTCCGCGACCAGAAAATCGAGATCGAACTGGGAGCGCAGCTCGGGCCTGGGCACGGCGCATGGCCAGAGGGAGAGTCCCTTGAGCACGGCGTAGGAGAGGTGCGCCTGCTGAAAGTTCTGTTGGAGCGCGGCTGATTCGGCGAACATGCAGCGGGTTCGTTCCGCGTTGTCGGCCAGATTGCCGCGAAGGCGTTCCGATACGGAGGCAGGCAGCCAATGACAAATATCCAGATCGACTGCTCTGTCGAGAAAGTAGAGCGCAAGGCCGCTGAAATCGAGCCATCGCAGCAGGCCGCGCCACTCCCGTTCGGAAAGCGTCTCCAGGAGCGAGCAGCGCTCGGGCACAGGGTCGCGAAAGATCGAGAGAACTGCTTCCCGGGCTGCCCACTCGCGGCACAGAGGGGTTGAGACAGCGCATGAGGTGAAGGTGATGGGCGGCGACAATTGATCGGATAGCAGCGGCAAAGCAGCGCACCTCAGAACGGCGTTGGAGACAATCCTGATGCGAGCTTATTCGCGCTTCGGCCGTGGCTTGTCATGGCGATGTAAGGCGATTGTCACGGCTTTGTTGAATGCGCGATGACATTCATTTGACAAAGAGAAGACCACGTCGAGACACGCCGCATTTGACGAACCGCTAAGGTAAAACCCTAAGCGCTCCGGTTCGGTTTAACGGGGTGGAGGTGATGCAATGAAATACTTTCGCGAACTTCAGGCATGCGATGTTACTCCCCAACTTCTGCGGCACGAGGTAGAGGAAAGGGGCTATGTATTAGTTCGCAACTTACTGCCTCAGGATGATGTGGTCCGAGTACTGGCAGATATTTCCCAAGTACTCGACAGGGGCGGATGGCTGCTGCCCGGCTTTGATCCGCTTGAGCGAGTGGCCAAGATCAGCGCCGCATGCGGAGATCCAGATCCAACTTTCAAAGAAACGTATCAGCAGGTCTTCAATCTTGAATCATTCCACTTGCTCCCGCACCATCCCGCATTGCGGGGCGTTATGAAGATGCTGGTCGGGGAGCGCCTTCTGGTTCATCCAAAGCCGATTGGTCGATTGATCTTTCCTAATTGCGAGCGGCTTACCGTGCACGCGCATCAAGACTATCGCTTCATGGGTGGGGACACCGAGTGCTTTACGGTTTGGATTCCGCTCCACGATTGCCCGCCTTCTGTTGGGCCGCTGCGCATACTGGAAGGCTCGCATCGGTTTGGGTATCTGCCGCACGAGGAGACGAACCTTCACGTGCCGGAAATCCGGCACGGCGCGGCGGGCGGAGAAAACTGGGTTGGCGGCCAGATCAACGCGGGCGATGTGCTTCTGTTCCACAGCCTCACGATTCATGCAGCTTCGCCGAACCTATCGGCTCAAATGCGCCTATCGCTGGATTGCAGGTTTCAGGACTATGCCCGCATCTTTAATCCTGCCAATCTTGCCTTCGCTGGCGAGTCAAGCAAATCCTGGGAAAAGACCTACGCAGGGTGGCGCTCCGAAACCCTGAAGTATTACTGGAGATCGCTGCCGCTTGAGTTCAGGCCGTCCAGGGTCGAGATTGAGCAACTGTCGCGGGAGGCGGAGAGTTCGTCCTTACGCACGCGGTACGCGAGAATTCTAAGCCAGATGGATTGAGCGCCCATCCCCCCCAGATGGATTCTCAAGGCCGACTCCGTTCCCGAGCGTCGGCCTTGAAGCGCTGACGCCCGGTTGCGAATAGGGAACGGAGCAATACTGACGATATCCAGTTCCCGGTGGTGAGTTGTCATTGGGGCGTCATGCGATTGTTAATATTCCCGAGCAATACACAGTGACAATCAATTGACAAAGAGCAGACGATGCGGAGACACGTTGCAGATGGGGCACGGCTATTGTGGCTTCTATGCGACGACTCACATTATTCCCACTTCGAATCCGAGCGGCCAGGATGACAACGGTTGCGACCATGGCTTTGGCCGCTTTTTGCTTAACGCAAGCCTGCCGGGCGCAAGACACGCCACTGCTTTCCGGCGGGGTCGGATTCTTTACAAATACAAATGGCGGAAACACGAATTACCAGCCGGTGATTGAGCCGCTGATCGCCGCGCCTCTTGGAAAGCATTTCCTGGTCGAGTCGCGTGCCACGCTGGCGGATACGTTTTTCCCCAAAGGCCGCGGCTACGATCACGCGCATTTCGTCGCCCTCACGTATCTGCAAGGGGACTACATCGCCTCGCGCCATCTCACCATTGTCGGCGGCAGCTTCCTGCTTCCTTTCAACACCTACAATGAGCGGCTGACGCCGATCTGGATCAGCAACTTTCAGGATTACCCGCTCATCTACAGCCTGGGCAACATGTCCACTGGCGTGGGCGTCGGTGGAATGCTGCGCGGCTCCGCCGTCTCCACTCCTGGCTACTCAATTGATTATGCGGGCTGGTTCTCCGCCCGTAGCGCCAACGAACAGTTCCCTTCCCAGCGGTCCGCCGGCGGGCGCGCCAGCGTCTACTTTCACCGCAGCCGCGTGGAAGCCGGTCTCTCCTATGACCGTCGTTTTCAGATAACGGGAGAGAATTATGA
Source organism: Acidobacteriaceae bacterium (assembly GCA_050746465.1). Taxonomy (GTDB): domain Bacteria; phylum Acidobacteriota; class Terriglobia; order Terriglobales; family Acidobacteriaceae; genus Silvibacterium. The sequence goes on along the minus strand of JBOGMA010000019.1, from coordinate 1,243 downwards.
GAATTTCTATGGCGCGCACCTCTGGTGGGAGCCCGCAAATACGGCCTTTCGCCTGCGTTCCGAATTCGCGCGCGGCCATCACGCGCAAGGCTACTGGTTCGAAGCCGATTACCGCACACAGGCCTTCGGCGGCCTTGATAGCTGGGTCGGGCGGTTCGAGCCCGCATTCCGTATGCAGCAGACTTTCCGCCGCGACACTATCGAGAGCGACGGCCTTCCGCTGGCGAACACACAGCGCGCCGACTTCGCCTTGGACTATAACCTGCCGCACAACACCCGCATTCTTACCAGCTACGCGCGGCAATTCTCTTCCGCGGGGAATGAGAATGTGTGGGAGACAGGGATTGTCTATCGTTTCCTTTTCCCGACCTGGAAGGGTAAGTAGGCCCGGTTGCTGTTACTTCGCCGAAGCCACAGCGGTTGTTACAAATGTGTCTGCCGCAGGGAGGTGGGCCGGTTCTTCAATGAGGCGACCCGCCTGAAGGTGAAAGACGCGATGCGCGAACATCTGGGTGTAAATGCGATGAGTGACCAGCATGATAGCCAGGCCGGAGGCGCTGAGATTCTCAAGCACCCTGCGCTCATTGTCTTCATCGAGAGCGGAAGTTGCTTCGTCAAGAAGCAGCAGTTTGCCGCCGCGCAGGATGGCCCGCGCCAAGCCCAGACGCTGGCGCTGGCCTCCGGATACGGCCGCTCCGTTATCTCCTACGCGGGCGTCGAGACCAAGCGGCTGGGCGACAACAAAATCGTCGAGCATAGCGGTTGCGAGCGCAGCCATTAACTCAGAGTCACTCTTTCCGGGCAATCCGAACAACAAATTATTGCGGATTGAATCGTCGAGCAAAGGCACTTCCTGGGGGACGTAGGCGATGTTTGCGCGGTCGATTCGAATTGTTCCGGAAGAGGGCTGCGAGATCCCCGCGATGAGGTTGAGCAGGGTACTTTTCCCGATGCCGGAGGCGCCGTGCAGCACCGCAACCTGACCTTCGCGCAAGCAAAAGAAGACGTCTTGCAGGAGCGGCCCGCTCTCCGGAAACGAAAAGCTCACGTGGTTCAGTTCAATCACGAAACCTGGACGGGGCGGCTGCGCGGGTTGGGCGGGGACATGCCAGTGCGCGCATTCTTCTACTTCATCGTCGAGAATTCTTACGCTTTCGAAAGAACTTTCCATCTGGCCGGCGTTGAAGGATATCTGGCTGATAAGGGGAAGCAGGCGACGTGAGATGACGAAGTAAAAAACGAG
>JBOGMA010000018.1:0-4139 GCA_050746465.1 Acidobacteriaceae bacterium | reverse complement strand
CGGTCGCAGCGATGAACACGTCATCGCCATGTAGCAGGAACGCCTTACGGGAGCCGCCCGAGTGAGCCTCGAATCCGAAGAACTTAAGGTCGATGGCCGGAGGGGGCGGCGGGCCCTGCGCGACCGCTGGATGGGCGTTGGGTCGCACCGGACCAATGGGCTTTTCAATTGCCACGGGGGTAGAGGACATAGAGAAGATGTTCCGCCCGCTGCCTCTATATTTCAGCGATTCGGCGGCAGCCATCCACTCGGGATGCAGCGTCGGGTCAAGATGCATCATCGACGAATCGGAAACCTTCACCGCCTGGTGCTGCGCACCGGCGCTGGCGGGCGTCTGGGCGACAGTCGGCGGAAGCTCCCGCGGAGGCGGTGTGCTTCCTCCCATCACGGAGAAGACCACTCGCAAGACGAGAAACAGGACCACCACTCCTAGGATTACGGCAAGAATGACCTTCTTCTTATCTTCAAATCCGGTCTTCAGAGCCATCAGCGTACCTCCTGCTGCACCGGTGCGACGGCTGCGGTTTCCCTCTGGGCGAAAGCGGTGTTTACGGTTGCCGGCGGCTGGTCTGTGGCGCCCGCCCGAAGATACGTGGAAAGCTTCAGCCGAAGGTTCACCAGGCCTCCCTGCTGGCCCGTGAAGGTTACTCCATCAATGATGAAAAAGACGTGGTCCTTGTCCCGTTCGAGATCATTGATGAAGTGCATTAATGGTGTATAGTCACCGCTCAGGCTGGCGTCGATACGCACCTCTGTCAGGCCGTCAGCGGCGGACGCGGGGGTGTATTCGGCGCGGGAAAGCCGGACCTGGTTTCTCACGGCCACGCCGCCCAACTGTTCGGCGATCGTAGAGTAGTTGGGCGCGATGCGCGATTCGTAAAAGTGCGCTGCGTCGTCACGTGACTGGTCCACCTTTTGTGGCAGCCCTTGCAGGTGCGCCATTTGCGCGCGGAGTTGAATGGAGCGAATCTGCTCCTGCTGATAACTTTCTGAGTCGGTCGCAGAAGCGGCATGAATCGCAAGACCCGCCTTGATTGCGAGCACCAGCACCAGTGCGGCCAGCACGGTGGCGCCCGCCAGATGCAGATTGAGGAGAGAAAACCAGCGGCGGGAGTTGTTCATCGAGTCCTCCGCTCGCCGTCAGCAGCGCGGCTGCTGGCTTTGGTCATCCTGGGCGTTGCATGGCCGGCATTCTTCTCAGAAGACCTTTCCTCCGCGGTCACAGGGCGATAGTCGGCGAGAATGTTAAAGTCCACGACGCTGGAATTGGACATGGGCTGTACCACGTTGTTCTGTCCTGAGGATTGCGCCAGCGTTTCACCGGCGAGGCGAGGGGATGCGAAGTGGCGGGATTTTTCAAGGTTCTGTACCAATTGAATTGCCCGGTTGCGGCTGCCGCTTACGCGCAGATGAATCTGTACTTCGCCGCTCTTGGTAATTACCGGATCGAGGCTCAATACCTGCACGCCTTCCGGCAGCACCGTTTCAAGGTCGGTCATTGTGGCTGTCCACGAGAATGCCTTGCGGCGGAAGAGACCGTTCAGATAACCGGATTGCATTAAGACGGCGGCATTCTGCGGTTCGCGCATCAACGCCTGATAGCTTTGTTGCTGCCGTTCAAGAGCTTGCAATTGATTCTGCATTGCATGCACCTGCATGGTCGCGTTCTTCGCCTTCGTATGCTCGAACTTCAATACCAGGAAAAGCGGAACTGCGATTAAGACCAAAACCAGCATAACGATACGAAGGCGCCGGAGAATCGAGCGCACATCAACGTAGGGCTTGCTGGCGAGATTGATGTTGATTTTCATGAGCTTGCCAAAGCCCCCATGACGCCCGCCGCGGCCAGACCTGGTGGAAGCGCGCTCACCGCTCCATTTGCTGGAACCGGCGCGAGATCCCGCACCTGCAAGGTCTCCGAAACACTTCCAATCGCGGAAGCAAATTCCCGGGCATCTCCAGGGCCGTTGTAATACAGAGTTCTGGGAGCTGCCTTCAATGTGTCTTCATAATAGGCCGAGGCCACGGAAACCACTTGCGCCAGTTCTTCGCGCTGCGCTGCGCCGGCGGGCGGAAGTTCCAGCGTGCGATGAAGGAGCAAGTCGTTGCCATTTGCAATTGCGGTCGTCAGCGAGAGCCCATTTCGATTCACTATAAGCGCAGCATCGCCGGGGTCGAGCGCGGCCAGCGAGGCGAGCATTGAGGGCAGAATTGCGCCCGGCTCATATCCAGCCGATCTTACGACCTCTTCATACTCTGCTCTGACGGCGGCGGGCATCACCGTTACCAGAACACGCGCCTGGTCTTCGTCCTGGCGCAAAATCTGATAACTGACGGCGGCACTCTCCACATCAAACGGCGTGAGTTTGCGCAGCCGGAATCGCACAATCGGCAGCGCCTCCTGCGGCTTTGAGGGAAGCGACTCAAATTCGAGAATCAGCACGCGCACAGCAGCATCGGGGATTACGAGCGTAAGGTCCTTATTGCGCGAGTCGAACTCGTCCAGAGCCTGGCGTATCGCTGCGACAACTGCTGCGCGATCGGTGAAATTCGGCCCGGACAATCCAGGCCGCACAATGTCCGGCGAGAGGGGATTCGCCAGTGGCGCAAAGGACAACAGGGTTTGGTCGCCAGCTGTGCGGCGGGCGACCAGCACGCCTTCCGGTGTGATCTCGCATGCGAGTGCGGGCCGCAGAGTGCTTGTGGGAGAAAAGATGTCGAAGGAAAGTGCCACTAGCGCGTCGCCTCGATGAATGTAACCTTGTTGATTTCTTTCAAGGTGGTTAGTCCGCGTTTGACACGGTCGATAGCCGACTCGCGCAGGAACTGCATTCCTTGTTGTTGTGCGAACCTACGAATTTCGGAACCCGGCTTCTTCTCGAGAATGATCTCCCGGATCGGGTCGGTCAGATCAAGTAGCTCGTGAATCGCTGTCCGTCCGCGGTAGCCCGTGCCGCCGCATTCGATGCAGCCGGCGCCTTCGCGAAAATCAAAGTCGCGCCATTCCGCAGGATCAAGCCCGCTGGCGAGAAGCGTCTCATCGTCATAATGAACGGTGTGTACACAATATTCGCAGATGGTGCGCACAAGTCGCTGGGCGAGAATGCAGTTCAACGCGGAAACGAAGTTGTATATTTCCACACCCATGTTCAGGAATCGGCCCAGCACGTCGATGACGTTGTTGGCGTGGACGGTGGTGAAGACGAGATGCCCGGTGAGGGCGGAGTTAATCGCAATCTGCGCCGTCTCCTGGTCGCGGATTTCGCCGACGAGGATCTTGTCCGGGTCGTGGCGCAGAATTGAACGCAACCCGCGCGCGAAGGTCAGCCCCTTCTTTTCATTCACCGGAATTTGCGTGATGCCTCGAATCTGGTATTCGACAGGGTCCTCAATGGTGATGATCTTGTCCTCGTCGCTCTTGATTTCATTGAGCGCCGCGTAGAGCGTTGTCGTTTTTCCTGACCCGGTCGGTCCGGTTACCAACACCATTCCATAGGGCTCGCGGATGTAGCGCCGGAAGCGCTTGAGGTCGTCTTCGTGGAAGCCGACCACATCGAGAGTCAACTGGCGGAACTTCTCGCTCATCGACTCCTTGTCTAGCACGCGCAATACGGCGTTTTCGCCGTGAACCGTCGGCATAATGGACACGCGGAAGTCGATCAGGCGGCCCTTGTAACGCACCCGGAAACGTCCATCCTGCGGCACGCGGCGCTCGGCGATGTCGAGCTCGCTCATGACCTTGATACGCGAGAGGATGGTCAGGTGATGTTCACGCGCGATGGGGGCCATGGCTGGCTGCAGCACACCGTCAATGCGGTATTTCACATGGAGCGAGTCGTCGTACGTCTCGATGTGGATGTCGGATGCCCTCCGCTCCAATGCGGTAAAGATCGTTGTGTCCACCAGCCGGATGATCGGGCTGATGTCCTCTTCTGAGGTAAGCTTTTCGATCGAGATGTTCTCGTCCGGATTGTCTTCGGACGAGATGACGTCGAAGGTAAGGCCTTCGGAGGCTTCGTCGAGCACGCGCTGCGACTGCTCGGTCTTCTTCAACAGATCAGTGATCTGCGTGAGCGTGGCGACACGCGCACTGATGCGCTTGCCAAGCAGTCCGGAGATTTCATCCAGGACCATGAGTC
>JBOGMA010000017.1:0-4937 GCA_050746465.1 Acidobacteriaceae bacterium | reverse complement strand
GCGCGGGCGAAGCTGCTGCGTTTCATCCATTGTGCAGCGCTGAGATGCCTCGGTTAAGAAACATCCTCGCTCCATATCGTTGAGTTCAGGGGGAGTGCAATGACGACAGTGAATACGATTCAGGACCTCACGAGCGGTGAGTACAAGTGGGGCTTTGTTACCCCGGTTGAGGAAGACAAGATTCCGCGCGGGTTGAGCGAAGACACGATCCGGCTGATTTCGGCGAAGAAAAACGAGCCGGAGTTCATGCTGGAGTGGCGTCTGAAGGCGTATCGGCATTGGGCCAGGCTGGAGCGGGCGCAGGCCGAGCCGAAATGGGCGAATGTGAAGTTTCCGCCTGTGGATTATCAGGACATCATTTATTACTCGGCGCCGAAGGCGAAGCCTAACCGCAAGAGCCTGGACGAGGTTGATCCGGAAATTCTTGAAGCCTACAGCAAGCTGGGGATTTCCTTGAATGAGCAGAAGCGGCTGGCGGGCGTGGCGGTGGATGCGGTGTTTGACAGCGTTTCCGTGGCGACAACGTTCAAGGAGAAGCTGGCCGAGAAGGGGGTGATTTTCTGTTCGTTTTCAGAGGCGGTGCAGAAGCATCCCGATCTGGTGAAGAAATATCTTGGGACGGTGGTTCCCTATAGCGACAACTTCTTCGCTGCGCTGAACGCGGCTGTGTTCAGCGACGGCTCCTTTGCTTTTGTTCCGAAGGGCGTGCGCTGTCCCATGGAGCTTTCGACTTACTTTCGCATCAACGCCGCGGACACGGGCCAGTTCGAGCGCACGCTGATTGTTGTGGAAGAGGGCGGCTATGCGAGTTATCTGGAGGGCTGCACGGCCCCGAAGCGCGACGAGAACCAACTGCACGCGGCGGTAGTGGAGCTGGTGGCGCTGGACAACGCGCAGATCAAGTACTCGACGGTGCAGAACTGGTATCCGGGCGATAAGGAAGGCCGGGGAGGTATCTACAATTTCGTGACCAAGCGCGGCAAGTGCCTGGGAAAAAACTCGAAGATTTCGTGGACGCAGGTGGAGACGGGGTCAGCGATCACGTGGAAGTCTCCGAGTTGCATTCTGATGGGCGACAACTCGGTGGGCGAGTTCTACTCGGTTGCGATGACAAACAACTACCAGCAGGCCGATACCGGGACCAAGATGATCCACATGGGGAAGAACACCCGCAGCACGATCATCTCCAAGGGCATCTCTGCCGGGCATGCGCAGAACTCCTACCGCGGTCAGGTAAAGATCATGAAGGACGCCACCGGAGCGCGCAACTACACGCAGTGCGACTCTCTGCTGATCGGCGATAAATGCGGCGCGCATACGTTTCCGTACATCGAAGTAAGAAACTCGACTGCGCGCATGGAGCATGAGGCGTCCACCTCCAAGATTGGAGAGGACCAGATCTTCTACTTCCGCCAGCGCGGTTTGTCTGCTGAAGAAGCGGTCAGCATGAGCGTCAATGGATTTTGTAAGCAGGTCTTCAAGGAGTTGCCGATGGAGTTTGCGGTCGAGGCGCAGAAGCTGCTGAGTGTCAGTTTGGAAGGGAGTGTTGGTTAAAAGATGAGCTTGCTCGAAATTCGCGATCTGCATGCATCAGTGGAAACCAAGCAAATCCTGAAAGGGATTGATCTGGTAGTGAACCCGGGCGAAGTGCATTCCATCATGGGGCCGAACGGCTCCGGCAAAAGCACGCTGGCGCAGGTGCTGGCCCGCCGCGATGGCTATGAGGTGACAAAGGGTGAAGTGCTCTTCCAGGGGAAGAACCTGCTGGAAATGAAGCCGGAAGATGTAGCCTGCGAAGGCTTGTTTCTGGCTTTTCAGTACCCGGTTGAGATTCCGGGAATCAGCAACGCTTACTTCCTGCGAGCCGCTCTGAACGCGCAGCGGAAATATCAGGGCAAAGAACCGCTGGACGCGATCGATTTTATTCCCATCCTCAAAGAAAAAATGCGCCTGCTGGAAATGGAAGATCAGTTTTCAGGCCGCTCGGTGAACGAGGGTTTCTCCGGCGGCGAAAAGAAGCGCAATGAGATCGTCCAGATGGCGGTGCTGGAACCGAAGCTGGCGATTCTCGACGAGACGGATTCGGGCCTGGACATCGACGCGCTGAAGATTGTCGCCAAAGGCGTGAACGCAATGCGGCGTGAAGACCGCGCGATGATTCTGGTGACGCACTACCAGCGTCTGCTCGACTACATCGTTCCGGATTACGTGCATGTACTGGCCGAGGGCACGATCGTGAAGTCCGGCGGGCCTGAGCTTGCGCTGGAACTTGAGCGCGAAGGTTATGGATGGGTGGATGCGGCCCTGGCTGGCGCACGATAAGGGAGGAACGCTTGAGTACAGTTACGGAAGTTGCGGGATTGGGCAGTTATCTCGAAGCGTTTAGCCAGGTTCAGCAGCGCGCGCCACGGCAGCCTGCATGGCTGCGTTCCCTGCGGGAGGACGCCTTTGGTCGTTTCTGCGACATGGGCTTTCCCACCCTGAAGCACGAAGCGTGGCGCTTTACCAATGTTGCGCCGATTGCACGCGAGAACTTTGCTCTGCCGAACACGGCTGCGACAGACTTGGGCATGGAGGATCTGCGCCCATTTCTTCTTTCCCAGGCGGCCTGCCGGCTGGTGTTTGTCAATGGCCGATTTGCGGCAGAGCTCTCAGACAGAAATTCGCTGCCTGCCGGAGTGGAAGCAAACAGTCTGGCTGCTGAGATTGCTGATAATCCTGAAGCGCTGGAGACGAGCCTGGGCCGCCATCTTGACCTCGAGCGCAATCCGTTCTGCAGCCTGAACACTGCTTTCCTTGAAGATGGAGCCTACGTTCGCATTGCGCGCGGAACCGCGCTGAGCGCGCCGATTCACCTGCTGTTCCTCTCGACGGAGACGGACACGCCGCTGATGGTTCATCCGCGCAACCTGATTCTTACGGAACGCGACACGCAAGCGGACATTATCGAGGAGCACGTTTCGCTCGGTGACGGGAAATTTTTCTCGAACACGGCGACGGAGCTGGTTGCCGGAGAAAACTCGTCCATTGCTCACCACATGCTGGAGTGCGAGAACCGCAAGACGTTCCACATTTCCACGCTGCAAATTCAGCAGGAGCGCAATGCGAACTTCAGTTCACACTCGGTGCTGATCGGCGGCGCGCTGGTGCGCAACAACGTGCATCCGGTGCTGGCCGGCGAGGGCGGCAATTGCCTCATCAACGGCCTGTTCATGGGCGAGGAAACGCAGCACCTGGACAACTACATGCTGGTGGACCACGCCAGCCCGCACTGCGCGAGCCATCAGTTCTATAACGGGATTCTCAGCGGCCGCTCGCATGGCGTATTCCACGGGCTCATTCTTGTGCGCAAAGACGCGCAGAAGACTGACGCCAAGCAAACCAATCGCAACCTGCTGCTCTGCGACGATGCGCAGATCGATACCAAGCCGCAACTGGAGATCTACGCCGACGACGTGAAGTGTACGCATGGCGCGACCATCGGTCAGCTTGATGAAACGGCGCTCTATTATCTGCGTTCCCGCGGCATCGATGAAGCCAAGGCGCGGGAGCTGCTGCTATTCGCCTTCGCCGGCGAGTGTACCGGCCGCATCCGGTCAACTCCGGTTCGTGAGCACGTCGAGCGGATTGTGCGCCAGTCTCTGCCGGAAGGCACCGAGTCCTGCGGAAATGGCCCCGAGCGTCGCTGGGAGGAGATAGGATGAGCACCGCTACCGCCGAGCTTCGCGAGAACCAGCGCGCCAACTTCGATATCAAGAAAGTGCGGGCGGACTTCCCTATCCTGAGCGCACAGGTCCATGGCAAGCCTCTCGTCTATCTTGATAACGCCGCCACCACGCAGAAGCCGCAGGCGGTTATCGATGCGATCTCGCACTACTACACGCATGAGAACGCGAATATTCATCGCGGCGTGCATCATCTGTCGCAGGTTGCGACCGACTCCTACGAAGCGGCGCGCCAGACTGTACAGCGCTTTCTGAATGCCGCAGACCAGCGCGAAATCATCTTTGTTCGCGGTACGACTGAAGGCATCAATCTGGTCGCGCAAACCTACGGCCGCGCAAATGTCGGCGCTGGAGACGAAATTATCATCTCTGCCATGGAGCACCACTCGAATATCGTGCCGTGGCAGATTCTGTGCGAGGAGAAAGGCGCACGCCTGCGGATAGCGCCGATCAATGATGAAGGCGAACTGCTGCTCGACGAATTCGAGGCGCTGCTGAATGCGAAGACGAAGCTCGTTGCCGTTGCGCACATCTCGAATGCGCTCGGGACTGTGAATCCCATCGCTCGAATCGTCGAGTTGGCGCACAGCAGGGGTATTCCCGTTCTGGTGGATGGCGCACAGGCGGCGCCTCATCTTCCGGTTGATGTGCGGGCGCTTGACTGCGATTTCTATGCCTTTTCCGGCCACAAGATTTACGGCCCGACCGGCATTGGGGTCCTGTACGGCAAGCGTGAACTTCTGGAAGCTATGCCCCCGTACCAGGGTGGCGGAGACATGATTCGCTCGGTTACTTTTGAGAAGACTCTCTACAACCAGCTTCCCTATAAATTTGAGGCGGGCACGCCGCACATTGCGGGAGTTGTGGGACTGGGCGCGGCGCTCGACTACGTTTCCAACCTGGGTCTGGAAGCTGCCCTCGCGCACGAGCAGGATCTGCTTGAGTATGGCACCAAAGCGCTCGAAGCTGTTTCTGGGTTGCGACTGGTGGGGACCGCGAAGAAGAAAGCCGGCGTACTTTCCTTCGTGATGGAGAATATTCATCCCCACGACATCGGCACCATTCTCGATCAGGAGGGGATCGCGGTTCGCACTGGCCACCATTGTGCGCAGCCCGTGATGCAGCGTTTCGGCATTCCCGCCACAGCACGCGCTTCGCTGGCCATCTACAACACAAAGACTGACATCGACGCCCTGGTGGCCGGCATTCAGA
>JBOGMA010000016.1:0-5641 GCA_050746465.1 Acidobacteriaceae bacterium | reverse complement strand
CGATCAGCCGCTTGACACCGCGCATCTGCAGAATGGAACGATCTTTCAGGCTACCAACGCGGTGGATGTCTTCGAGCATGGGGTTCTCGCCATTCCCCGCGGAGCCGCGCTCACCGGCCAGGTGGTCGAGGCAAAAGAGGGCGGCAAGCTGGGCGGCTCAGCCATCCTTAGACTCCAGCTCACAAACGTGAATTTAGCCGGAAAAACCTTCCCGCTGGCGACTGACGTTTGGTCCAGCCGCGGCCCCAACAAGGCCGGCTACACCGCCAGCAACACTGCCGGTGGAGCTATTCTCGGAGCCCTCATCGGAGGGCTTGTCGGTCGCGGCGCCGGCGCCGCCATCGGAGCCGGCGTCGGAGCAGCGGGCGGCCTCGCCGCTTCCTCCGCCACCAATGGTCCGCGCGTCTATCTGCCCGTCGAGTCGCAGGTGGATTTCCACCTCGCCACTCCAGCCACCGTCCAGCCTGTCTCCTGGCAGGAAGCGCAGCGCCTCGCCTCCAGCACGCCGCCGCCTCCCGTACTCGTACGTCGTCCGCGCCGTCCAGTGTATGTTGTGCCGCGCCCCTATTACGCGCCCTATCCTTATCCCTACTAACCTCTTTCAGGAACCCGCGTCCGATATCCAGACGCGGGTTTCTTGTCTCCAATCGAAGAATCACCTGCCCCCCGCATCTTATGGTGCAGTCGCACATTAACCTCATGGAAGTGTCTGTTCAGGACCAACAAAAACGAATCATCTCCCGACGCAGCTTTCTCAAAGCCGGCGGAGCCGCCTGCATTGGATTTCCGCTCTACGCTGCTGAAGTTTCCCGGCACGAAATCAGCCCCGAACGGCACAACATCGAACTCAGCCGGCTTCCCGATCCATTTCGCGGCTTCACAATAGTCCAGGTCTCCGATTTCCACTATGCGGAGTTCACTGAACCCTATTTCCTCCGTGACGTAGTCAAGCGCATCAACCAGCTCAAACCCGACGCCATCTTCTTCAACGGTGATTACGTCACCGACGGCTCACTCTTTTCTCACGCCCGAACCAAACAATTCGCCTATAGCTGCATTGAAATTCTCAGCCAGGTTCATTGCCCGCTTCAGTATGCCGTCCTCGGAAATCACGACTCCACATTCGCCGAGCCGGCCGTCATTGACGCCCTGACCATCCACGGCATCAAGCTGCTCAACAACGGCTATATGCCTCTGGAACGCGACGGCAAGCGCATCTGGATTGCCGGATCCGCCGACGCGTTTTATCGCAAGATGGACCTCGACAAGGCCGTTCCACACCCTGCACTCGCAAACGGAGAGCCCATCCTGCTCATGGTCCATGAGCCCGATGTCCTGCCCCTGGTCGCCCGCCGCAATGTGGACCTCATGCTCTCCGGCCACACGCACGGAGGCCAGGTGCGTTTCCCCTTCGTTCCCCCGCTCCATCTGCCCCCGCTCGGCAGGAAGTACGTCGAAGGTCTCTTCCATTTTGGCCCGACCCAACTCTACGTCAATCGCGGTCTGGGAACGGTCGGCCTGCCCTTCCGCTTCAATTGCCCACCAGAAATCGCTGTGCTCACGCTGACGTAACCAGGCCGCTGCCGCTCCTACGATGCCTGCATTATGTGATATCGTTTTTGGCGTGGCGAAAAAGCGCACCGTCATTTTCAGAACGATCCTGGCTTCGCTTTTCCTGGTGGCCTACGCGGCTGTTTCCTTTCGATTGAGCAGCAGCCGCACCGGAGCCGATTGGATCGTCTTTGCGTCACCCGCGATTCTGCTGTTCTTTGAACTGGCAGGAATCGTTCGCACATACCAGAAAAAGAACGAAAATGTGGACCAGTTGGTGCGTTGGATATTCAACGCGAATCTCGTACTGATGGTAGCGGCGGAAATCATCGTCGTGTTCCGGGCCTGAGCCCTGAGCCCCAAGCCCTTGATATACTCGAATCAAAGGTTTCCACCCATCCATGATTCGTTTTCTACAAAAAGACAATAAGTTCATCAAGATTGCCTTCTGGGTAATCATTTCCGTGGCCTGCATCACCATGGTCATCACCCTGGTTCCGGGCATCTTCAGCGGCCAGTACTCTGCTACTGACACCTACGCCAGCATCGGTCACGGCGGCTTCTGGGGCCGCTTCCTCCCCGCTCAGACCTCCATCTCGACCGCCGATGTTCAGAACCTCGCCGAACGCGCCTTGCAGCGCCAGGGGCTCCCTGACCAGTTGCTGCCCATTATGGAGCCGCGTGTCGCCGAAGGTCTCGTCCAGCAGCAAATTGAGCTGCAGGAAGCCAAGCGTCTGGGCATCAAGGCGACGGACGACGACGTGCGCAATTTTCTTCACACCGGCCAGTGGGGCATGATCCTCTTCCCCAACGGCAAGTACGTCGGCGACAACCAGTACGCCGAGTTCGTCTCGCAGCAGTTCCAGATGACCCGCGAGAAGTTTGAAAACGAAGTCAAGAACGAAATCATCGAGGGCCGCCTGCGTTCGCTCATTTCGGGTGGCGCGACAGTGTCAGACAACGACGTCCGCTCGTCATACGTCGATCAGGCTACCAAGATCAAGTTCGATTACGCCGTCATCGACTCCGACAGCCTCCGCAATCAGATCAACCCCACTGACGCCGAGCTTCAGGCTTTCTTCAAACAGAACGCCGCCCGCTACGCTCAGGCCATTCCTGAAGCGCGCAAGATTCAGTACATCGCCTTCACCACCGCCAACCTGCCTCAGGCTCCCGCGCCTGTTGCCGATAGCGATGTCCAACAGTATTACCAGCAGCACATCAGCAACTATCAGGTTGAGGCCCAGGTAAAGGTACGCCATATCCTCATCTCCGTCAGCACGCAGGATCCAAAAGCTGATGCAGCCGCTAAGGCCAAGGCTCAGGAAGTGTTGGACAAGCTCCACAATGGGGGCGACTTCGCCAAGCTCGCAAAGGAATACTCGGACGACCCCGGCAGCAAGGCGCAGGGCGGCGAACTCGGCTGGATCAAGCACGGAGCCACCGTTCCCGCGTTTGACAAGGCGGCCTTCGCACTTCAGCCCGGCCAGACTTCCGGACTCGTGCGCTCCCGTTACGGCTATCACATCATTCAGGTGGAAGCGAAACAGCCTGCCCACACCAAGCCGCTCGATGAAGTGAAGGCCGACATCACCGCCGCCCTCACCCGCCAGCATGAGCAGCAGCAGGAGCAGAACTACGCGCAGAAGCTGGCTGCCGAAGCTGCCAAAACCAGCCTCGCCGCCACCGCGTCCGCGCACAACCTGCAAGTCGTCACCACGGACTATCTCTCTCAGAACTCCGTAGTGCCCAACCTGGCCGACGGTTCCCAGCTACTCACCGGAGCCTTCAGCGCCAAGCAGAACGCGGCGCCGCAGGCAGCGCCTACCGGCGATGGTTTCGCCATCTTCCAGGTCACCGGCATCCAGGCCGCGCACGCGCCGGACTTCGCCACCTACAAATCGCATATCCTCGACGACTACCGCGACCAGCAGCTTCCGCAACTTCTTGCAAAGAAGACCAACGAGCTTGCCTTGCGCGCCAAAGCCGATAACGACCTTGCGAAAGCCGCCAAGGAAGTCGGCGCGACCATGAAGTCCAGCGACCTCATAGGACGCGACGCTCAGGTCCCCGACATCGGCGCTCTCGCAACCGCCGCGCCGCAGCTCTTCAACTTGAATGCGGGTCAGTTGAGCGCTCCCATCAATACCGGACACACCGGCATTGTGGCCAAGCTGACGGACAAGCAGTTGCCCACGAGCGAAGAAATCGCCAGGAACTTCGATGCCACGCGCGATTCTCTTCTCGAGCAGCGCCGCAACGAGATGTTCGAGGTCTTTATCTCCAACCTTCAGAACCAGTACGAAAAGAACGGGCGCATCCGCTTCAACCGCCGCGCGCAACAAATGCCCGCCGGTGGAGGCACGCAGGGCTGATCGCGTTCACCTGAGCAACCGGAGCCCGCTAATTTCGAATCTTTCGAGGAGCGGGCTTTTTTCTTTTACCGAGACTTCTTAACTATGCCTTTTGATCGCGCTTCGGGACTCCTGCTCCACATCACATCACTTCCCTCCAACGGCGGCATCGGCGACCTCGGCCCGGCCGCTTACGCCTTCGCCGATTTTCTCGAAGCCGGAAAGCAGCGCCTCTGGCAGGTTCTCCCGCTCGGCCCCACAGGATACGGCAACTCGCCCTACGCCGCGCTCTCCGCCTTCGCGGGAAACCCTCTGCTCATTTCTCTGGAGCATCTCGCCGACCGTGGCTGGATTGAACGTGAGCGTCTCGCCGGCTTGCCGGCGCCCTCGGACGTCATCGACTACGATGCCGTCGTTCAGGCCAAAACTCCGCTGCTCGAAGAAGCCGCACGCAATTTTCTCCACAAACACGACACCGCTACCTGGAACCGCTACGAGGCTTACACCCGCACCAACTGGACGTGGCTCGAAAATTACGCCCTCTACGCCGTGCTCCGGAAAAAATTCAACGGCGCTGCCTGGAACACCTGGCCCCAGGAACTCGCCCGCCGCGAACCGCAAGCGCTCGATCAGCTCCGCAGCGACAACGCCGAAGAGATCGCCATCCAGCAGATTCTTCAGTTCGCCTTTGATGACCAATGGAGCACCCTTCGCGCCTACTGCACGCAGCGCGGCATCAAGCTCATCGGCGACATCGCCATCTTCGTCAATTACGACAGCGCCGACGTCTGGACCCGCCCCGATCTTTTTGAATTGGACGAAAACCTCGCCCCCATTCGGGTCGCCGGCGTCCCTCCCGATTACTTCTCCGCCACCGGTCAGCGCTGGGGCAATCCGCTCTACAAATGGGACGAAATGCGCAACAACGGCTTCAACTGGTGGATCGACCGCATGCGCCGCGCCCATTATCTCTATGACATCATCCGCCTCGATCACTTCCGCGGATTCGAAGCCTACTGGGCCATCCCCGCCGCCAACGAGACTGCGGAAATTGGTGAATGGATCAAAGCCCCCGGCTACGAACTATTCGAGAACATCGGCCGCGCCCTCGGCGACTTGCCCTTCATCGCTGAAGATCTAGGCGTCATCACTCCTGAAGTGGACGCCCTGCGCCACCACTTCCGCCTCCCCGGAATGTGCATCCTCCAGTTCGGCTTCGCCTCGCGCAAGGCCCACGACTACCTGCCTCACCGCTACGTCACAAATTCCGTCGTCTACACCGGGACCCACGACAACAACACCACCCAGGGCTGGTGGGATGAAGAGGCGTCCAAAGTCGAGAAAGCCGCCGCCAAAGCTTACCTGGGAGCCACGCGCCAGAACTTCGTATGGGCCATGATCCGCGCCCTCGAAACTTCCGTCGCCGATATCTGCATCGTCCCTGTACAGGACCTTCTCGCCCTGCCCGCGACGGCGCGCATGAACATGCCCTCCCGTGCCGCCGGAAACTGGACTTGGCGCTGCCTACCAAATGCCCTTACTCCGCAGATCGCCGCCAGACTCGCCGAACTTGCCGAAACCTCCGACCGCGGCCAGTCGTCAGTTCAAAGCTAGGGGCAAGATACAAAACTTGTCATCCCGACCGAAGTTCGCGACCGAGGTCCCCAGCGCGCGATTTTGGCGCGATGGGGTGGGGAACGCGAACGCAGCGGAGAGCCTGCCCTGAGCGTAGCCGA
>JBOGMA010000015.1:0-11008 GCA_050746465.1 Acidobacteriaceae bacterium | reverse complement strand
GCAGTGAAGGTCATTGTCGCGGGCGACCCGACGCCGCAGACGCTTCCGCGCCTCGAAAAGTTCGTGAAGCAATACGACATTCGCATCGCCATCCACAACCACGGGCCCGAGGACAAGCTTTGGCCTTCTCCGCTCACCGTGCTCAAAGCCGTGAAGGGCATGGATCCGCGGATGGGCTGCTGCATCGACGTGGGGCACACGGTTCGCGCGGGAACAGACGTTGTCGAGGCGATTCATGCCGCCGGGTCGCGCCTGTTCAACATGCACATGAAGGACCTGACGGACTTTCACGACAAGGCGAGCCAGGTTGCAGTGGGCGATGGCAAAATGCCGGTTCGAGAAATCTTCAAGGCCCTGACCGCGATTCGCTATCCGGGGTTCGTGGATTTGGAATATGAGGTTCACGGCGACGATCCCATGCCCGGAGTGACGAAGAGCTATGCCTATATGCTCGGGGTATTGGACGGCATGGGGCGCGCATGAAATTCCAGACAGCATAAGATATAAGACTTCTGAATGATCGATCCTCACAGCCTGTTTTTGCTGATTGCCGCGCTTGTGTCCGTCGTCGGGCTGATCCTGCTGATCGCGGTGGCGAAGCTGAACCCCTTCATCACGCTGCTGGTGGTTTCGGTGGCGCTGGCGATAGTGGCCGGGATGCCGGCCGACGCCATTATTCACTCATTCGAAGCGGGTCTGGGCGGAACGCTGGGGCACATCGCCGTGGTGGTGGCGCTGGGCACCATGCTGGGCAAGATGATGGCCGAGTCGGGCGGCGCGGACCAGATCGCCTATACGCTGATTCGGCTGTTTGGCGAAGAGCACGTCCACTGGGCGATGGTGGTCATCGCGCTCATCGTTGGCCTGCCCGCATTTTTTGAGGTTGGCTTTGTCCTGCTCATCCCCATTGCCTACACGGTAGCGCGGCGGACGCGGACTTCGTTGGTGCTGGTTGGACTGCCCATGGTTGCCGGGCTTTCCGTGGTTCACGGGCTGGTGCCGCCGCATCCGGCCGCAATGCTCGCGGTGACGATTTTCCATGCCGATGTGGGAAGGACGATTTTTTATGCGCTGATGATCGGAATTCCAACCGCCATTATCGCCGGGCCGCTCTACGCAAAGCTCATCTGGCCGCATATTCATCTTCCCGAGGTCAATCCGATGGCGGAGCAGTTCGCCGACCGCGACGCCGATACCGCCGGACGCGAGTTACCGAGCTTCGGGCTGACGCTGCTCACCATTCTGCTGCCGGTATTTCTGATGCTGCTGGGAAGCTGGGTGGGCGCGGGGAGCAACGGCGGACTGATGAAGCAGGTGCTGCGGTTTATCGGCAATGACGACATGGCGCTGCTGATCGGGGTGTTATTCAGCTTTTACGCGCTCGGCCAGAGGCGCGGCTTTACGCGGGCAACCATCCTGCGCTTCAGCAACGAATGCCTTGCGCCGACGGCTATGATTACGCTGCTGGTAGGCGCGGGCGGAGGCTTTGGGCGCATCCTTCAGGACAGCGGCGTTGCCCACGCCGTGATCGCGCTGGCGCTCCACACGCATATCCCTCTGCTCTTTCTGGCATGGCTGCTGGCAGCCCTGATGCGGCTGGCCACCGGCTCCGCAACCGTGGCCATGACCACCGCCGCCGGAATCGTGGCTCCGATCGCGCTGCACAGTCCCCAAGTTCAGCCGGAGTTGCTGGCTATCGCCACCGGCGCCGGGTCGCTGATCTTTTCCCACGTGAACGACGGCGGCTTCTGGCTGGTGAAGGAGTACTTCAACATGAGTGTGGTGGATACGATCAAGACCTGGTCGGTCTGCGAGACGCTGATTTCGGTAATTGCATTTCTGCTGACGCTGGCTGTCGCGTATGTTCGCTGATTAGTTACCCGAAATGTAGGCCAACTGCCTAAAATTGTGGCAAAATCAGCAGCAGTAGAAAAAAGAAATGGCTGAACCCTCCTTCCCCAAGTCTGTGAGCGCCGACCCCGGTCTGCGCGACCTCATGGTCTTCCACAACGTGGCGCGAGCGTTGACCTCATCGCTCGATCGCGACACCATTCTGCGCGCCATCATGCAGCAGATGGAGCAGTTCTTCAAGCCGGAAACATGGTCGCTGCTGCTGGTCGACGAGGCTCGGCGCGATCTTTACTATGCGGTGGCCGTAGGGCACACGGAGGAGGAATTGCGCGACGTGCGCGTTCCCCTGGGGCATGGGTTGGCCGGATGGGTTGGGGAGCATGGCGAGAGCCTGATCGTTCCGGAAGTCAGCCGCGAGCCGCGCTTTGATGCGCGCTTTGCGCCAAGCGCGGACAAGGAAGGAGAGGCAGCCGGCTTCCAAATCCGGTCGGCCATTTGCATGCCGCTGCGCTCGCACCAGCGCACGCTCGGCGTGATTCAGCTTTTCAACTGCAGGCTCGACACCCTGACGGACTACACCATCTCTTTTCTGCATGTGCTGTGCGACTACGCGGCCATCGCTATTGACAATTCGCGACATGTGGAGCGGATTCGGGAACTTACGATCACGGACGACTGCACCGGTCTTTACAATGTGCGGCACCTCTATAACATGCTGGAAAGCCGCGTCGAGCCGCGGGAAGACAACCGGGACAACACTCCCTTCAGCCTGATTTTTATTGATCTGGACCACTTCAAGCTGGTCAACGACCGCCACGGGCATCTGGTGGGCAGCCATTTGCTGCGGGAAGTCGGAGAAGAGCTGCGGGCAAGCCTTCGCAAGCAGGACACGGTTTTCCGCTACGGCGGCGACGAATTTGTTGCTCTGCTCCCAGGGGCGAACAAGAAAGCGGCTCAGTTCGTTGCGGAGCGACTGATGAAAGGGCTGCGGGAACGTCGCTTTGGCAACGTCTTGTCGCTGGAGGTGCGCGCCAGCTTTGGAGTAGCGACCTGGCCGGAGGACGGCGGCACGGTCCACCAGATCATTCGCTCAGCCGACGCCATGATGTACCTGGTGAAGGGCTCGACCCGCGACAATATTGCCGTTGCCGGCAAGGGCCTGGTTGAGGCCGGCGGCTAAATTCTGTTGAAAGCCTTCTGAATGTCTTTCCAGCTATAGCGCAGGGCGATGGGCCGGCCGTGCGGGCAGTTTGTAGGATGCTCCGTTTTAGCGAGTTCAGCCAGCAGCCATTCCATGCGGGTTGAGTCCAGCGGCATGTTGACTTTGATGGCAGAGTGGCAGGCCAGAGATGCGGCAACGCGGGTGCGCAGCGATTCCAGGTTCTCCGACTGCGCGGGGTCGCCGGCCTGCTCCAGAACCTCCATCAGCATGCGCTCCATGCGGGCCGGTTCAAGTCCCATCGGAGCGGCTTTTACCGCGATGGTCTGCGGGCCGAACGGTTCCACTTCAAATCCATTCCGCTCCAACTCCCCTGCAATTTGTGAAAAGATGACCATCTGGTGCGGTAACAGATTCACCAGCAGCGGCATGAGCAGGCGCTGGCGCTCCACCCGCTCCACTTCGCGGTTTCGAAGTATCTGCTCAAACAACACCCGCTCGTGGGCTACGTGTTGATCGACGATCCAGAGCCCTTCATCGTTGACAGCGAGAATGAATGACTCGCGAAGCTGCCCCATGGGCTTGAGCGAAGCGAGCGAGTTCAGGGTGGCGGGCGGGTCGCCGCCGTCGGGAAGCGTCGGCGCGGCTTCTGTGGCTGGGAGGGTTTCAGGGTCCCCGGTGATCGCAAAGGGCAGCTTCACGCTTTCCGGCGGCAGATCTGGTGGGGTCAGTTCAAGCGAAGTAGCGGCCGATGGCGCGAACGGCTCCGCGTCATCTGCGCGAATGGGCGGCTCCGACTCAGGTTTTGGATCAGAATCCGGAAGAGGGGAGGCTTCCGGCATCAGCGCGGGAGTGGCATTAGGGGCGGCAGTGAGCGCGGAGAGAAATTTTGCGGCCGGGCGCGCCTTAATAAGTGTGTTGCGAATGCTGTCGCTCACAAAATCGTGAACATAGGTCTGCTGGCGGAAGCGCACTTCGGTTTTTGCGGGGTGGACGTTCACGTCAACTTCGTGCGGCGGCATTTCCAAAAAGAGCAGTACGACGGGGAATGAAGTAGGCGGGATGACGTTCCGGTACGCCTCGCTGACGGCGTGCAGAATCAGCCGGTCGCGGATGAGACGGCGGTTCACAAAGATGTAGATGGAATTTCGATTCAGTTTCTGGAGTTCGGGTTTGGAAATGAAGCCACTGATGCGCAGGAATCCGGGATCAGGCGGTTGATAGTTCGCGTCCTGTTTCCACGGCGGAGGCTCGGGCAGGCAGGCGTGGTCGAAGGGGCGCTCGGCGGCGGTTGAAATCAACTGGTCCAGCGTGTCGCGTCCGAAGATTTGGAAAATGCGCTCGGAGGGTTTGGCCACGGGGGGTGCAAGAAGAAGCGCGTGGCTGGCCGAGTGCAGCTCGAAATGCTTGTCCGGGTGGGCGAGGGCGTAATGCGTCACCAAGGCGGTTACGTGAGAGAGTTCGGTCGATTCGGCCCGCATGAACTTGCGTCGGGCGGGCGTGTTGAAGAAGAGGTAGCGCACGGCGATGGTGGTTCCGGCGGGAAGGCCCGCATCCTCGACGCGGAGGATTTTTCCTCCGGCAATTTCGAGGGTGGTTCCGCTGGCGTCGTCCTTGGCTCGGGTTTCCACCTGAACGCGGGCGATGGAGCCGATGGAGGGGAGCGCCTCTCCGCGAAAGCCGAGGGTGGAGATGGAGAGCAGATCGTCGCTGGAACGAATTTTGGATGTGGCATGGCGCTCGAAGGCGAGCAAAGCGTCGTCGCGCACCATTCCCACGCCGTTGTCGGAGATGCGAATGAGCTTGCGGCCACCCGCCTCAACCTCGACGATGATCCGCGTAGCGCCCGCGTCGAGGGAGTTTTCCAGCAGTTCTTTGACAACGGACGCCGGGCGGTCCACCACTTCGCCGGCGGCAATCTGGTTGGCAACCTGGTCAGTAAGGATGCGGATACGGCCCATTCGCCTATTGTCCTCTAAAAAGGAAAAACCGCGGGACCGGCGCATCGCGCCATGCTGCAATCCCGCGGCCAGAAATATCCGGAACCTGTTTAGTTCGTCAGAGCCACTTCCTGAGCGCGTTCCTTGGTCCCGTCTCGCAAGCTGTCGCCGAGAACATGCAAGCGGAGGAAGTTAGTGGAACCGGTTTTGGTGCGGGTCCCGGCAACGATGCCGATGATGTCCTGGGGAGCGGCATAACCGCCTTCTTCCAAGAGGGATTCGGCAAGGTCCACCATCTGTTCTGTTGTGTGCGCCTTCGGACATTGAATGGGCTGCACGCCCCAGAGCAGGCACATGCGGTTGATGACGACGGGAACGCTGGACAGCGCAAAGATAGGTGGCTCGGGCCGGTATTTGGAGAGTTGGCGGGCCGTGGTTCCAGTTTCGGTAAAGACGGCGACAGCTTTTACGTCGAGGTCCTGTGCCGCATGGGCCATGGATTCGCAGATGGTTTCCGCCACTGTGAGCCTGACGCTGTGGGATGGGCCGTTGTAATGCACGCCTGTTTCACGAATTTGTACTTCGGATTCCGCAACGATTCGCGCCATCATTCTCACGGCTTCGACGGGGTATTTGCCGGCGGCGCTTTCGGCGGAAAGCATTACGGCGTCGGTTCCGTCATAGATGGCGTTGGCCACGTCGCTGGCTTCAGCCCGCGTGGGGCGCGGGTTTTCGATCATGGACTCCAGCATCTGGGTGGCGGTAATGACCGGCTTGCGATATTCCGAAGCCCTGCGGATGAGCAACTTCTGGATGGCCGGGACCTTTTCGGGCGGCACTTCGACGCCGAGATCGCCGCGCGCGACCATGATGCCGTCGGCGGCTTCCAGAATTTCCTCCAGATGCTCGATGGCCTGTGGCTTCTCCAGCTTGGCAATGACCAAGGTATCGGCTCCCAGCGCGGCGATGCGCTGTTTGGTCTGGCGGACGTCTTCGCCGGTGCGCACGAACGAGAGCGCGATGGCGTCGACGCCGTTCCTTACGGCGAACTCCAGATCGGCCTCGTCTTTTTCGGTCAGCGAGGGAACGCGGACGGCGATTCCAGGCAGGTTGATTCCCTTGTTCTCGCCAAGCAGGCCGCCGTTGATGATTTCACATTCAACGTCTTCTCCCTTTACGGCCAGCACGCGCAGCTCGATAAGGCCGTCGGCGAGGAGGATGCTTGCTCCCGGCCCGAGATTTTCACCCAAAGTTTTGAATGTGGTGGAAAGGACTTCGGCGGTTCCCGGAATGTCGCGGGGCGTGATGGTGACTTTTTTGCCCGCTTCAAGCTGCACCGGCTTTCCGTTTTCCAGCTTTCCGGTACGGATTTTGGGCCCTTGCAAGTCTCCAAGAATGCAAATGTGCTTGCCTTCCTCAGCGGCCACCTTGCGGACCATTTCAATGAGCTTCAGTTTCTCGGGATGGGTACCGTGCGAGAAGTTCAGCCGCGCCACATCCAATCCGGCGCGCAAAAGCGCCCGAAACGTTTCCGCAGTGTTCGATGCGGGTCCCAGTGTGCCGACAATTTTGGCCCGGCGCAAAGACCGCTGCTGCGCATAATCGGAACCGGTAAACATAACGTTCATCTAACCCCCAACTGCTCTATCTTGAGTTTGCCCGCATATTCTGAGGCCACTTCCAATTTTAGCAGCCGTCGATCAGGCGCGTATGCGCTCAGCGGAAGGGCGGCGCGCGGGATATATCTGGGCGTTGTACTCCGCACCGAAGAGAATGCTGAGGCATACCATATAGAGCCAGACGAGCGTGGCAATGCCGGCGCCCAGCGAGCCGTAGATTACGGAATAATCAGCATGCCGCGTAACATACCAACCGTAAACCAGGGTGACGACGAACCAGGTCACCGTGGCCAGCATAGCGCCGGGAATCACCTGTTTCCATGGCCGGCTCCTGGGAGTTCCGAAGTGATAGATAACGCCGAGCACGGCGACGCTGGTGACAGTGGCCAGAATCCAAAGCAGCGCCCGCCATAAAAAAACCACATAGAGGCGCAGATCGATGCCGGCGTTCTGGATCATCCAGTGTTCAATGACGTGTCCGAAAGCGACCAATATCGTGGCAAAGATCATGGGAACCATCGTTGCTGGAACCAGGGCGAGCGCGATAAACCGCTCCTTCCAGAAGTCCCATTCATTGCGCGGAAATTGGTATGCCCTGCGAAAACCCTCCATGAGCGAGAGCATGACGCCCATGGCGGCGGCGACGGTAACAAAGACCGCGCCCGCCATAATGCGCATGGAGAGCGCATGGTTCATTTGGAAATACGCCTGGACGAGCGACATGGTGTCGGGGGGCAGAATGCTGCTGAAGGCCATGCGCAGATCGCCGCGCAGTGTGTCCGTTTCAGGAGTAAAGGCCAGCAGAGTGGTGAGAACGAAGAGCGCCGGGAAAAGACTGAGGATGGCCGAATACGCCGCCGCCTTCGCGTTGCCGAAAACGCTGTGCCCAAAGGCATCCCAGGTCGCGCGGCGAAGGTGATGGAAGTGGCGCAAAACCATACGGCTCTGAGTATAGGGGATGAGGACCGGCGGCGGCGTCCTTGCACCTTATACTTACAGCATGCGGTTTTCCGCGCCCGGTTTGGGCAGAAATGAGTTTCTTTGACATCCGAACAGCTCCAGAATGTGCGCGCCGAGCGGTGGCGCCAGAAGTCGAATCCAGTGCTTACGGCTGAGGACGCGAAGGCGTGGATTGAGGACATTGGCCTTTGTTTGTTTCTTCCGCACAGACATTTTCTTGCCGCCGCACCGTCGTTTGTGGAGGCAGCGCTGGGGTCCCCGAGCGAGGCTCCCGGGCGCGAGGCGTTGGAGAACGCCAGGGCGCTGATGCGGCGGCTGGCAGCGGATGCCGCGCTCGTGCCGCTGAATCTGTTTGGGAATTCCGGGCAGGGTGGTCCTGCTTCGGACCAGCCGGATTTTCTATGCTCTCGGTCAACGTTGCCTTATATTTTTAGTCTGACTGGCGGGCGGAACTGGAAGAGCGGGCCGGGAGCTAAGGCTTCTCCGCTGATGACGGAAACCTGGACGCTGCTGAACGACGGCGAGGCGCGAACTGCGGCCGAGATTCAGACGGCGCTGGGACGCGAGCTGACCGAGGCCGCCGTGCTGCGCGCGCTGGCCGAGTTGTGGAACGGGCTGCGTGTGATTCCAGTATTTGATGGCGATTTGACTCGATGGGAACTGACGCAGGCAAGATTCGCAGCGGAGATGACGGCGTCGCAGAAGGTGGCGCAGACGACGGCGCTTTCGGCGCTGGTGTCGCTGTATCTGGATGGCGCGGTGGCGGCGTCTCAGGAAGAGATTGAGACATTTCTTTCGCCGCTGACGGCTCGGTCGCGGGTGCGCGAGGTGGTGAATGGACTGTCGGCCACGCGGCAGCTTGGGCTGGTATCAGTGGGGGCGCAACCGCTGCTGCACGTGGCGGGGGCCTTGCCGGAGTTTGCCGAGGAGGAGCCGGCGAAGGCTGAGCCTCGGGAAGCGCGGCAAGAGCGTGCCGAGCGCAAGCCTTATGAGCGCAAACCCTTCGGACCGGGTTCGCGCACGGCACGGACGGGCGGCGGACAGGGCAGGCCTCCGGAACGCGGCGAGAGGCCGTTTCCGCGACGTGATTTCAAAAAAGGGCGCGAGAGACCGGCTCCGAGAGACTTTACCAAAGGACGCCCAGGCGAGCGGCGTGAACGTCCGGCGGCTCAACGTGGCTTCAACAAGGAGCGCCCGGGCGAGCGGCGTGAGAGGCCGGCGGCGGGCGAGGGCAGTTTTGAGAAGCGTGAGCGGACCGAACGACTGGAGCAGCGCCAACGGCGCGCGGAAGGCGGCGGCAATTTCCCGAAGCGGAAATTTGGCGGGGACAGGGAGCGTCCCTGGCGCGAACGCGAGGAGCGCGGATCGGCGCGTCCAGGTTCCCGGGGTGAGGCTCGGCCTGAGCGCAGGCCCGGGGACGGCGAGCGCAGACCGTATGGGAAAAAGTCATTCGAGAAATCGGGACGTCCGTTTGGGGCGCGGCCTTTTGACCGCGAGAGGCCGTCCAGCGGCGGCGGAAAATTTCCTCCGAAGAAGTTCGGCAAGGGCGCGCCTAAACCTTGGCAACGCGGCGAACGTCCGGCAGGGGAGGGCGATCGCCCATTCCGTCCCAGGCGCGA
Source organism: Acidobacteriaceae bacterium (assembly GCA_050746465.1). GTDB lineage: Bacteria > Acidobacteriota > Terriglobia > Terriglobales > Acidobacteriaceae > Silvibacterium. The sequence goes on along the minus strand of JBOGMA010000015.1, from coordinate 1,860 downwards.
GGAAGAGCGTGGCGGCGAGCGACGCGGGAGCAAATTTGGCGGCGCTGGAAAACCAGGCGAAAAGCGACCCTTCTTTCGCGAGCGTCCGGCAAAAGCGGGTGGCGAGGATCAACCGCGCAGGCCGCGCACCGGGGAACGCGAAAGGCCCGCAAACCGCGCAGGCGGAGGGTTCTCGAAGAGCGGCGGGCGTAGTTTTGGAAAATCCGGCAGACCAGGGTTCAAGAGCAGCGGCAAGCCAGGGTTCAAGAGCAGCGGCAAGCCAGGGTTCAAGAGCAGCGGCAAGCCAGGGTTCAAGAGCGGCGGCAGACCGGCGTTAAAGAGCGGAGGCAGGCCCGCGTTCAAGAGCGAGGTCGGATCGGACTACAAGAAGGCCGGCTTTGGGAAGTCGGCCAGGCCATTTGGAAAATCCAGCAAGCCCTTTGGAAAATCCGCGGGACCGTCGGGCAGGTCTGGGAAACCAGCGTCGGGCCGGGCGAAGCCGGGCGGGTTTAAGCCTCCGTTTCGCAAGCGCAAGAAGCAAGAGGGCGAGGAATGACGGAGCGCGGCTGCATTATTGCCATTGACGGTCCGGCGGGCGCGGGAAAGAGCACGGTTGCGAAGCATCTGGCAAAGCACTTCGGGTTCCTGAATCTGGAGACCGGCGCGATGTATCGGGCGTTTGCGCTGAAGGCGCTGGAGAGTGGCGTGGACGTGGACGATGCGGCGACGCTGGAACGGTTAGCTGCGGAAACGGCCATCACGCTGGAGGCGACTCCAGATGGAAATCGGGTGCTGTTGGACGGCATCGAGGTCACGGGGCGGATTCGTGATGCGGAGGTCACGCAAGCAGCTTCGCAGGTGAGTGTGCATCCGGCCATTCGGAAATGGATGGTGGGGTTGCAGCGGTCGCTGGGGCGCGGACGGCGGCTGGTGATGGAAGGGCGCGACGTCGGGACGGTGGTCTTTCCTGGGGCGGACTTGAAGTTTTTTCTCGATGCCTCGCCGGAAGCGCGCAGCCAGCGGCGGTTTGAGCAGGTGACGCCAGGGGATGGAGCTAATCTCGATGGTGGTTCGACGAAGGCCCGGGCGGCAGTGGCTCGGGAATTGCGCGAGCGCGATGAGCGCGACCGGAACCGAGCGGATTCTCCGCTGAAGCCGGCGGCGGACGCGATTCGGATTGACTCTACGGAGATGACGCTGGAGGCGGTTCTGATATTTATTGAGGACCAGGTGCGGGCGCACTTGAGCTTGCCGGTGGTTTCTGAAGAGCTATAGCGGCGGCGCTTGAATTGGCTTCCAATGCGGAGCGGGATTAAACTCGGACATCACAATGATCCTGAAGCAGTATTATCTCGGTTGCCTGGCTCATGCCTCCTATCTTCTGGGAGACGAGGAGAGCGGTACGGGTATCGTGGTTGATCCGCAGCGGGATATTGAGCAGTATCTGGCGGACGCGGAACAGCTTGGTCTTTCGATTCGGCACGTGTTTCTGACCCATTTCCACGCGGATTTTGTCGCTGGGCATCTGGAACTGCGCGACACCTGCGGAGCAACGATTCACCTGGGAGCACGGGCCGAGGCGGAGTACGCATTTCAGGCGATGAAGAACGGCGATGCGCTGGAGTTTCCGGGAATGCGCATGCAGGTGCTGGAGACGCCCGGGCACACCATTGAGTCGATCTCGATTCTGGTTTTTGATCTGCACAAGGATGCTGCAAAGCCCCACGCGGTGCTGACCGGCGATACGCTCTTCATCGGTGATGTGGGCCGGCCCGATCTGCGCGCCTCGCTCGGCTGGAGCGCCGAGGATTTGGGCGCGCACCTTTATGACTCGCTGCACAACAAGCTGCTGACTCTGCCCGATGACGTGCTGATCTATCC
>JBOGMA010000014.1:0-6498 GCA_050746465.1 Acidobacteriaceae bacterium | reverse complement strand
TAGTTGTACTGGTCGGAGCCCTGGATGTACATGTTGCGGGCGTACCAGTCGCCGTCTTCGATTGCGGACTGCGGCCCCCAATGCGCCCACATGCCGAACTTCGCGTCTCGAAACCATTCGGGAACTTCGTAGTGCTTGAGCGAAGCGCGCGTACCCTGAAACGGTCCCGGAGGAATCGCTGATCCGGCAGGATGCTCGAAATCGGATGGGGTTTCCGAGCCGGGCGCAGGCGTTTGCGCGAAAGCGGAAGCAGGTTTGGAAAGAAGTCCAGAGCCGGCGGCGGCCAGCAATCCCATGAGCGAGCGACGGGTAATCGGCATGATGACAGGGTACAGCGATCAGCGTTCAGCGTTCAGAAAAACTGACCACGTGGCCGAAAAAAATCAGGCAGGAGTCTTCTGGACGTCCTTGATCTTCTTGTCGAGCTGGTGGTGCAGGCAGTAGAGCGCCAGTTCCAGCCGATCGGAGACGCCGAGCTTCTCGTAGATTTTGCGCAGGTAGTTCTTGATGACCTGCTCGGTGGTTCCGACCTGCGAGGCGATTTCCTTGTTGCGCTTGCCCTGGGTGATGAGCGCGATGATCGACAGCTCTTTGGCGGAAAGGCGCGGCTGGAACTTGGGGTCGGTGAGCGCGGTGGCCTGGGCGCGGTACGCTTCGATCACCCAGTTGACGGATTTATTGTCGATCCAGGTTTCGCCGGCCGCAATTTTGCGCACGCAGCGGACCAGCAACTCGGGCGAGATGGAACGGGGAACAATGCCGCGCACGCCGCGGCGGTACATTTCCACCGTGTGGTTTTCGTCGGTGCCGGAGGTCTGAACGATGATCTTGAGGCTGGGCAGGTGGGCCAGGATATCGGGAATAACGTCAGTTGTACCGGCGAGAAGGCTTCCTTCAAGCACCAGGACATCTCCGGCGGCGTTCGCCGGAAGCTGGAGAAGATCTTCAATTTTTTCAACCTGTGCGGCGATTTGAAGATCGTTCTCAGCGGCAAAAATCTTGCCCATCCCCATTCGATAGATAGCCTGCGAATCGGCGATGATGATGCGGATGGGCGCAGCGGCGGAGTTGTCGCCGCGTGCCTGGGAAAGCGTGGCCTGGGGAGCTTGAGAGAATTCAGACTGGTTCATTCTGTTTTAGGTTCTTCTTCCGATTGAAATCTGTACTCATCAATAATGGCGGCGGCATGGGCCGCCGAGCCATCCTCATAGGCGCGCACAACCCGTCCCAGGCAGTGAATGGCCGCGGTTTCGTCGGGTCCCGTGGTCCCCTCGGCGACTTGTATCAGAAAATCCACATTCGTTCCCGGTGCGATCACCTCGTCGAGTTTGAGCTTGAGCAGTACGCCATTGGCGGAAATGTTTTCTGTTGTGGCTTCATAGAGCTTGTCTGAGGCCATCAGGGATACCGGCAGCGCCAGCGGAAACCGGACGGCGGATCGTTCTTCCAGGTTTCCCGGAGCAAGCCGGTGTATATCATCACGTTTATCCATAAGGATGAAGTCCTCGGTCATGAAGACATTTTACGGATGGCCCGGTGGAAATATTGGGGAAATCAATACTGGACAAATTACCAAAGTCTCTGCCGTTCCTACAATAGAAACCTTTGCATGGGTACTGAAGTTTCAACTAGCGGGACCCGGGTTTGAGATCGCCAGTCGGATATCCGTCGCGGCAGCTTTGGGGGATAATGGAAGGATTCAGCGAGGTGGAGCGATGCGATACAGGATTTGGCTGGCGGCCGCGGTTGGAATTGGGATGTGGATGGGCGCGCAGGCCTACGGGCAGGCGGGAGGGAAGGCGCCTGCGACCCCGACCCCGACGCCGGCGAACAGACCGGGAGAAGCCAACAGCAATGCCGGCAACCTTGCCAATTACGACAATATGGCCGAGCACCAGCGTGGCGGGCTGCAATTTACCGGCGAAGTTAAGGTCAAAGACGCGCCGCTTCCGTGGGACCCGATTCCGGTAGTCGTGACCTGCAATGGAGTTGTGAAGTACCGGACGCAGGCCGATCCCAAGGGACGGTTCATGATCCAGGGCAGCCACACCGCATCTGGGTCGGTTGAGACGAAAGCGAGCGTCAACCAGGCGGCGGCGTCGCAGTTGGTCGGCTGCGACGTAAGCGCGGATGTACCGGGGTTCAAGTCGAGCACCATCCGGATTGCCAATCGCGACATTAGGGACAACCCGGACATTGGGACCATTACGCTGCGGCCGGATTCGGGCGCGGCGGGAAGTTCGGAAAGCCCGACGACCGCCGCCGCTCCCAAAGAGGCGATGAAGCACATTGACAAGGCTCGCGCTGATTGGCTGAACAGAAACGCGAATGGGGCGGAGCGGGAACTGGAAAAGGCGGTGAAGATCGATCCGCAATTTGCCGAGGCCTGGTACCAGTTGGGCAAGCTGCAGCAGATGAAGAAGGAGAATGACAAGGCGCTGGTCTCCTACCAGAAAGCGGTGGCCGCCGATCCGAAATTCGTTTTGCCTTACGAGGAAATTGCGGAACTGAGCGCACCCCAGAAGAAGTGGCAGGATATGGAGAACGCGGCGGATACGGCCCTGAAGCTGGATCCGGCCGGAACTCCGCAACTCTGGTACTTTGACGCGCTGGCTAAGTACAACCTCGGAAAGGTGAACGAGGCGGAGGCAAGCGCGCGGAAATCAATGGCGATGGACCCGCAGCACCTGGCTCCCAACACGGAGCAGTTGCTGGCCGTGATGCTGGCAAGTCAGGGACAGCTTGAGGAGGCTCTGAAGCACCTGCAAAACAGCCTGACCTACGTCAAACCGGGGCCGGATGCGGATTTGATTAAACAGCAGATCGCGCAACTGGAGAAGGCGCTGCCGCCGAGCGAGACACCATCAAGTGCGGCAAAATAGCTACCAGATCCTGTGAATGCCGAAAATGTCGAGCTTTGAATCTTTGCTGATTACCGGGATATCCTCGGCAATTGCCTGCGCGGCGATCATCCGATCGAATGGGTCACGGTGGTCGCCGGCGAGACGTCCGGCACGCAGAGCGTGATTCGTATGAATCGATAGGAGCGCATATCCGGAGCGCTCCATCAACTCCAAAAATTCTTTCTCGATCCGTTCAGCGCCGGCCATTTTGCCGATACGGACCTTCGTGGCGATCTCCCAGGCAGATGCCGCTGAGACGCAGACATTGTTGGCATCGCTTTTGATGGCCCGAGATGCGGTCTGGCTCAGACGATTGGGTTCAACCAGTGCCCATAACAGGGTGTGCGTGTCGAGCAGTATCCTCACTCGCTTTCGCCTTCCCAAAGCCTCAGTTCCTCTTCCGGAAGTGGGTCGAAGAAGGAATCGGGTATCTTGATTCCCGAATCAGCAAGGATGCCCAGGCGCTGCGGACGTTTGGGCTTGATACCTTCAATGCGGGCGACAGGAGTTTTCTCGCGTCCGGAGGTGATGACCACGGTTTCGCCCTTTTGCGCTTTCTTGACCAGCTCAGAGAGGTGGGTTTTGGCTTCGAAGATGGTTGCGGTAATCATTTTCGCATCCTGCTAAGTTATTTTAACCAAGTTGGGAGGGAACGATCAAGCGGGATTTGGGACTAGAAATCGACGTGGACGCGGGCGCCGGAAACCCATACCGGGCCGCGGTCGCGGTTGTATCCGGGGTTGTCGATGTGGGTGAGCTGGAGGGCGGCGAAGAGGCCGGAGGTGAGGTGCCGGTTGTAGTAGGCTTCCTCGATGTTCTCGCGGCCGTAGTTGAGGCGTCCGTCTCCGAGAATGAAGCCGAGGCCGCCGAGGGCGAGATACCGCTGGTGATCTTTCTTGATGGCGTTGCTGACGAAGGCGATGCCAAACTTGTCGTCGGGCCGTTGCCAGCGGGAGAGGTTATAGTCGCCGCCGAAGCTGACCGTCTGGTCGTCTTCGGTGTAGGCGAAGGATTCGTGCTGGCCCTCGTTCCATCCGATGCGCGAGAAAATGCGCAAGTTCCTGGTTATGTCCTGTTCATTGTTCCAGCCAAAGCCGTATTTGACGGCTCCGAATTTTTCGTGGCGCGTGATGTCGGGCGTGGAGTCGGTTCCGTCGAGGTAGGCGATGACGGCGTCTCGGTAGAGCCCCATGTGGGCGTTGTTGACGTAGGCGAGGATGCGGGTTGCGCCGTGGCGTCCGGGGATGAAGGAGCGGTCCAGCTCGAATTCCATGTTCTGGCCTCGAGCGCGGCTGAAGGCCCAGTCGAGGTCGGGACCGTTGGCGACGGTGGGCATGGCGAAGATGCCGTAGCGGGCGCTCCAGTCGCGATCGTCGTACTCGACGACGCCGCCGACGGTGTAGCCGCGAGTGTCGGCGGCATAATCCCACGCTCCGTCGTTGTCGATGGTCCAGTTGGTGAACTGGAGATGGCTGTCGCTTCCGACCTCGTTGACGTCGAAGATGTCGGGCAGGCTCATTTTTCCAATGCGGATGTCGAAGCGGCGTTCGGGCACTTTGCTGGCGAGGCTGAGAAACGTGCGGTCGGAGTGGACCATCTTGCTGCTCAGGCCGATGGTCTGGTGGATTTCGGCGCGCGCGAGGTAAGGCGCTGAGCCGATGTTCGGATTGCGCACCACGTCGAGATTGGTGAATCCGGCGAGGCCGAGAGCATTGCTGAGGCCGCGTCCTCCGGTGCTCTCGACGTCTACGAGGAGATCGGTGTTGTAGCGCAGGTTCCTGTGCAGTTGGAGCCCGGTGTACAGGGTCCCGACAAAGGAGGCTTTTTCTTCGCCCCCGGCACGAAAGCTGTTGGTTCCCTCGTAGGGCGAGTGGAAGTTGGGATGCGCCTGCCCGATGAAGTTTGCCTGTCCCGCTATGTACCAGCGGGTGTTGTCGGGATGGCGAAAAACGGTCACGGTCCCACGCGGCACCGGCGTCGGGGCCTGTTCGGGAGTCTGAACCTGATTACCCTTCAAACGAAAACCTGCCTGTGAGCGGGCGTTGGCGCATGGGTTGGTGAAGGCGGTTCGCGCAGCAGGCGCCAGCTGCGGAGCTGGCGGTGCGAGAGGCTTTTCCGCACGGAGTTGAGCCGTCGCGGCCAGCGTGAACAGGATCAGAGTAGCGAAGCGGCGCGGCAAATTGAGTTCTCTCTGATGCGGATTGCCGCCCTGTGCCGGCGGTGATTCGACCTTAATCTCTCTCAAAGAATACAGGAGGAAGCCGGGAAGAGCCGGACAGGGATGAGGGAGAGATGCCGGTCGCATTTCAGATTTAGGACCATGCGCGGCCGACAACTTTCCCTTGACGCCGCTCGTGTGACTACGGCACTTTTTCAGCGCGCGGGCAATCGCAGCGATGGTTGTACGTCAGGACGAATGAAAGAGCCGTTTGTGGAATACTTCCGCGGCCCAGGCCATGTTCGCGCCAGCCGCAGCCACGCTGCCCAGCTCCACCGCCTCGGCAATTTCGGCATCGGTCGCGCCGATCTCTTTCAACGTCTCTAAATGATGATTCACGCAGTGGGGGCATCGCAGTAATGAGGTTGCCGCCAGCAGGATCAGGGCGCGCGTTTTGGGATCGAGTACGCCGTGTTCGTTTACTGACGCGGCAAAGCTGGTAAATGCATTCGCGCCCTCGGGCCACGCCCGGTCGACCCAGGCCGCTGCCTTCATCGGTCTTATATTGGTTGTATTCGTTGCCATAATATCTCTAGTTTACGCGCTGCCCGGAGCGAAGCAGACGCTGCTCTCAGCGCAGCGCTTAGATCGATTGCGTGAGCGATTGCTTGAGCAGTTGCTGCGATGAGCGGTCGAGCTTTTCGTTCTGGACAGTGAGGTAGAAGACGTCGATGGCCATTTCGCCTTCGGTGTCGATCAGCGCCACCTCGATATTGCAGGCGTGCTGTGCGAAGGCGAGAACGATGGCGCGCAGCAGGCCGGGCGTATCTTGCGCTACAACCTGCAGCAGAGTGCTGTGGCTGGAGGATTCGTTGTCGAACTCGATGCGTGTTTCCACAGGAACCCGGACGTGGCCGCGACGGTTGGAATGGCTGCGGGACTGGAGAAGCTTCTCGACCGGAACCTTCTTTGAAACAACGTCGCGGACGTTTTCGAGAAATCGGTCCACCTCGGATGGGTTGAGCGCGAGGGTCTGGAAGGTGTCGGTGAACTGGAAGGTATCGACGATGACGCCGGCTTCGTTGGCGAAGGCGTCGGCTTTGACGATGTTCATGCCCCAGGCGGAGAGGACCCCGGCGATGTCGGCGAACAGGTAGGGACGCTCAGGAGTGATGAGGGTAATTTCGTTGAGTTGGCGCTGCGTGCGGTAGGCGATCTGGATGGGATTTTCAGGCAGGGCTTCGGCCATCTGGAAGTGCTGGCGAATCTGATCGGGCAGGCGCGCCTGCAGGTAGCGCTGCGGCAGCCCCTCAAGAAAAGAGTGCAGGGCCTGGCCTTTTTCCGGGCTTTGGCGGTGGGCGCGGTCGGCGACCAGCGCGGTGATGCGGTGGAGCACTCCGGGATCGTTCTGGGCGTGGTAGCGGGTTTCGTCCACGC
>JBOGMA010000013.1:0-5213 GCA_050746465.1 Acidobacteriaceae bacterium | reverse complement strand
GGAGGGCTCGGCGATGTCGGTCTTTTCGGCCATGTTCAACCGCGCGCCTCAGCCGAAACGCAACGGCGAGGGAGCGGATGATCCTGGTCCGCGGAACGTCGAACGCGATCGCCATAACCCCGACCTGCTGGCGCCGCCAGCCACCGACCATGGGACAGTTCCGAATCTGAAGTTCTCCTTCAGCGACGCTCACAACCGGCTGGAAAGGGTGGATGGGCGCGCGAGGTGACGCAGCGCGAGCTGCCCATTGCGACCTCGCTGGCCGGAGTGAACATGCGGCTGCTGCCTGGCGCGGTTCGCGAGTTGCACTGGCACAAGCAGGCCGAGTGGGCCTACATATTGGAGGGTCGCGCGCGGGTAACGGCCGTCGACGAGAACGGGCGCGATATTGTGGATGATCTCGGTGTCGGCGACCTGTGGTATTTTCCCCCCGGCATTCCACATTCCATTCAAGCCCTGAAAGAAGGCTGCGAGTTCCTGCTGGTGTTCAACGACGGCAACTTCTCCGAGAGCAGCACATTTCTCATCAGCGAGTGGTTCGCCCATACTCCGAAGGAAGTCCTCGCGGCCAATTTTGGAGTCGATGAGAGCGAGTTCGATGACACTCCGAAGAGCGAACTGTACATTTTCCCGGCGCGCGTGCCGGGGCCAATAAAAATTCCCGAAGCTCCGCCGCCGCGACAATTCAGCTATCGACTCCACGAGCAGCCGCCCCTGCGGTGCAGTGGCGGAACGGTCCGCGTGGCGGACTCGACGTCAAGGCCCTGCTTGGCAAAGATGTGATCCCCGACGACAGCCCCTACACCACCGGCGGAACCGGCGTGGTGGGCACGCGCGCATCTTCCGATGTTTTTGAGAACTGCGATGCACTGCTCATCATCGGCAGCTCGTTCCCCTATATCGAATTTCTGCCCAAGCCCGGCCAGGCCGTCGGTATCCAGATTGACGACAAGCCGGAGCGCGTCGGCCTGCGCTATCCGGTGGATATTGGCTTGGTGGGCGATGCGCAGGCCACTCTGCGCGAGCTGCTGATGTACCTGCCGCGAAACGAGAATCGCGCCTTTCTGCAGAAGGCGCAGCAAGGCATGAAGGAGTGGTGGGACCTGATGGAGGAGCGGGGAACACGGACCGAAAAGCCCATGAAGCCGCAGGTGGTTTCCTGGAACCTCTCACAACTCCTTGCAGAGGATGCCATCATCGCCGGCGACTCCGGAACCGTAACTACGCACGTTGCGCGCATGAAATTACGCGGACAGCAGAAGTTTTCCCTCAGTGGCACGCACTGCAGCATGGCCGCCGGACCGCCTTATGCCATCGGCGCGCAGGTGACTTATCCGGGGCGTCAGGTGGTGGCATTCACCGGCGACGGCTCTATGAGCATGATGATGGGCGACCTTGCGACACTCGTGCAGCACCGCCTCCCGGTGAAAATCATCGTGCTCAGGAACAACACCCTGGGGCTGATCAAGTGGGAGCAGATGATCTATCTCGGCAATCCCGAATACGGCGTGGAGCTTTCTCCCATCGATTTTGTCAAGGTGGCGGAGGCCTGCGGGTTGAAGGCCTTCCATATCCATGAACCGAAAAAGTGCCATAAGCAGCTTGAGCAGGCGCTGGCCACCGATGGACCGGTGCTGGTCGAGTGCGTGACCGATCCGCTGGAACCGCCTATGCCGCCAAAGGCTACCAAAGCCGAGATGAAGCATTTTGCGGAGGCGCTGCTGGAAGGCGAGCGCGACCGGACCAGGATTTCGCTCACAGTCGGCAGGCAGGCGATGGACGAGGCATTGTTCCCGGCGAGCGATTACGGCGTGCTGCCTCGCGCGGCCAAAGCAATCACCGGATCAAAGAAAAAAGAGGACTGACATGTTGCCTCCTGTGGAAACAATGCCGCTTGAAAAGCCCGGAAATTGGCTTCGGCGCTCCAGCGGCATACGCGCGCGGAGGTGCGCTTCGACAGTGGCTCGAAGGCGCTCTACGCCTCCGACTTATCGATGTACCGGCAGGTTCCGATCGGCGTCGTGATTCCCAAGAGCATCGAGGATGTCGTCGAAACCGTCAGGCTGTGCCGCAAGTTCGATGCTCCCATCCTGGGGCGCGGCTGCGGGACTAGCCTTGGCGGCCAGACCTGCAATGTGGCGGTGGTGATCGATTTTTCCAAGTACCTCAACCGGCTCATCGACCTCAATCCCAGGCAGCGATACGCTTGGGTCGAGCCGGGGATCATCAATGACGATCTGCGAAACGCGGCCGAAAAACATCACCTGACGCTGGCTCCCGATCCGGCAACCCACCAGTACTGCACGCTGGGAGGGATGATCGGGAACAACTCGTGCGGGGCGCACTCGGTCATGGGCGGCAAAACGGTCGAGAATACCGAGGAACTGGAGATTCTGACCTATGACGGGGTGCGGATGACCGTGGGCCCCACCAGCGAGGCGGAACTCGAATCCATCATCCGCAAAGGCGGCCGCAAGGGCGAGATTTACGGAAAGCTCAAGGGAATTCGCGACCGCTATGCGCAACAGGTTCGTGACCGTTATCCCAATATTCCGCGGCGCGTTTCCGGATACAACCTGGACCAGTTGCTTCCGGAGAACGGCTTCAACGTGGCCAAAGCTTTGGTCGGAACGGAGAGCACGTGCGTTCTCGTGTTGCGGGCCAGGATGCGGCTGATGCCCAGTCCGCCGCATCGCGTTTGGATTGTGATTGCGTATCCAAATATCTTTGTGGCCGGCGATCGCACGGCGGCTATCCGCGCGCTGCGGCCGCTCGCGCTCGAGGGCTTTCAGAAGCACCTCATCGAAAATGAATTCCGCAAAGGCAAATCCCCAGAGGGCTTGAACCTGCTGCCGGAAGGCGACACCTGGTTGCTGGTGGAGTTTGGCGGCGACTCGCGCCAGGAAGCGGTCGCGAAAGCCAGGGCGGCGATTGCCTCCATCGAGAGCACAGACCGCGATCAGGTGGGCATTCGCCTGCTTGACGAGCCTCGCGATTACCACAAGGTTGTGAAGATTCGCGAGTCCGGCGTGGGCGCCAGCCGCGTGCCCGGCGAAGAAGACGCGCGCCCATCATGGGAGGATGCCGCGGTTGCGCCGGAGAACCTGGGCGATTATCTGCGCGATTTCTACAAGCTCATCGACAAGTACAAATACAAATTCACCATCTATGGACATTTCGGCGACGGCTGCATGCACACGCGCATCACCTTCGATCCCAAGTCCGCTGAGGGCGTGAAGCGGTATCGCGCCTTCATGACTGAAGCTGCTTACACTGTTGTGCGTCACGGCGGATCGCTCTCCGGCGAACACGGCGACGGGCAGGCTCGCGCCGAGTTGCTGCCGATTATGTTCGGCCCCGAGCTGATTCAGGCGTTTCGCGAATTCAAGTCCGCATGGGACCCCCAGTGGCGGATGAATCCGGGCAAGGTGGTTGATCCATATCCGCTGGACACCAATCTGCGCGAGGGGCCTGATTACCGGCCCAACCCTGTATTCACCATCTTTCAATTCCCCGATGATCACGGCAGCATGGCTCAGGCGACGGAGCGCTGCTTCGGCGTCGGGAAATGCCGCAATCTCGATGGCGGCACCATGTGTCCCAGTTTCCACGCCACGCGCGAAGAAATGCACAGCACCCGTGGACGCACGCGCCTGCTCTTCGAGATGCTGCGCGATCCTGCACGGGCATTGCCATCAAAAGGCGATTTTCGGCATGGACAACGAGCAGCAGCTTCTCTCCCGCATGGGTCTGGACGCGGAACTGCTCGACTCCGGCTGCTGCGGTCTCGCCGGGTCGTTCGGCTTTGAAGAGAACCACTACGACATTTCGATGAAGATCGGCGAACGCGTTCTGCTGCCACGGGTGCGCGGCGCCGAACCGGATACGCTCGTCATCACCGACGGATTCAGTTGCCGCGAGCAGATCATGCATGGCACCCCGCGCCGCGCCTTGCATGTTGCCGAGGTGATCCGGATGGCCCTGCGCCAGCCGCTGGATTCTCGCGGGAAAAAATATATCGAAGACGGCCTCGTGCAGGAGCGGCCAACCTACTCGGCCCTGCAAGCCGCTGTAGGCGCGGGTTTGCTGTTGGGAACCGGTTGGCTGCTGGCCTCATGGCGAAAACGAGAATCCTTAAATCACTGATCGCCGGATTCGTCTGGACGCGCCAGTACAGCTTCCGGGTGACCAAGCGCTTCGGCGACAAATTCTGGATAGGCGCTGCGGCGGAAAATGCCGAGATGTTGAATCCTGCTGGGCAGAACCTGCCCACAAATCTGCTGATTGGTTCGGGAGGAACAGGCGGCGGAACCTTTAATTCCACTGCGAACTATTCCTTCAACCTTGCGCCGGGCATGATTGCCAAGATCGCAATTGAACCAGGCTGGGGACATTGGGAACTGTTCGGCGTCAGCCGTTTCTTCCGCGACCGAATTTACCCAATTACGAGTACACCCTACAACGATACGGTGGTGAGTGGCGGCGTGGGCGGCGGCATTCGCGGACCGATCGCTAAGAAGCTGGTTGTCGGCCTGAAGGGACTGTATGGCCAGGGCATGGGTCGATACGGCTCTTCCACAATCGCGGACATCACTCTTCGCCCTGACGGGACCATCTCTCCGCTGCATGGATTTTCCGCTCTGAGCACGATAGAGATGAATCCTAACCCGCGCCTGAACGTCTACTTCAATTACGGTGGAGACTACATTGGCCGCGACTGGACGTTCGACATAGAATCCCTGCGCAACCTTCTCCGCGAAGATAGATCGCACCTGGGGTATGGTGGAGAGGAAGTTTTGATTCCCGTCAGTTCCATATCGAGGCGGTTTTCGACCGGCATGGTCCAGGTGTTGGACAGACAGCGTTTGAACTGACCTTGGTTGCCGGATTCGTCACCGTAATCGAGTCCGTAGATGCGGCTGCGATATAAGCCGCTGGAACTACTGCAGATAACCGAGATTGGGAGACAAGCGTTGTTGTAAGCGGCTGGCCGTTCCAGTTCACAGTTGCGCCAGAAACGAACATGCTGCCATCAACTATGAGTGTGAATCCCGGGCCCCCGGGAACCGCAGCCCCCGGCACCAGCGGATTATTGATAAATGGCACAGGATTTGCGGCCAGCGCTACAACCTGAATTGTAAGCAAAAATGAAAGGACAAATGCAATCCGTTTCACAGATCCTCCAAAGCTTCGTATCGCGCGCTGCGATTGCT
>JBOGMA010000012.1:0-2962 GCA_050746465.1 Acidobacteriaceae bacterium | reverse complement strand
TAGCCGTCTCGCTTCCGACAGTGAAATCACCGCCATGCGCGCATCCGGCGTCGGCGTCTGGAGCTACGTCGGAGTCGTCGCCTTCGTCGCATTCGCCGGCTGGGGCGTGGACCTGGCCAACACTCTCTATCTCTCTCCCAAAGCCTCCACCGCCATCCGCGGTCTCGAAGCCGAATTGCTCAATGCCCAGGCCTCGTATGAAGTCCAGCCCCGCGTCTTCAACGAAGAATTCAAGCACTACGTCTTCTACGTGCAGAACGTGGTTCCGCGAACCGGCGCCGCTAACTGGAAGCAGATATTCCTCGCTGACCTGACCAACCCCGCGTTCCCTAAAATCACCACCGGAGCTTCCGCTTCCGTCGTCACTCGCAAAGGGCAGGGCGCGGTCATGCGCATGCGCAACGGAACCGAACATCAAACCGTAGCCGGACAGCCCGACACCTACAACGTCTCCACCTTCGCTGAGACGGATTTCCCGCTCTCGCTATCCGCACAAGCGGACACGCGAATCACCCGCAGCGACACGCCTATTCTCGCCATGTCCAACGGCCAGTTATGGGCCCGCGCCCACGAGCCCAACGGCCGCCGTTACTTCATCGAGCTGCAAAAGCGCCTCGCGTTTCCGTTTGCCTGCCTCGTCTTCATGCTCGTCGGCGTTCCCCTCGGCCTCTCCTCCCGCCGCGGAGGCAAAGGCGCCGGATTCGTCCTCACCGTCCTGCTGGTCTTCATCTATTACTTCTTCTCCTCCACCGGAACCGCCCTTGCCAAGCAGGACAAGATTCCAGTGGTCATAGGCGTGTGGCTCGTCAACATCCTCTTCGCCGGCTTCGGAATCTTCCTCCTGCGTCAAATGTCCACCGGCGGCAAGGCCCTCGCCTTCATCACCTCCATAGGCGGATGGTTCAAGCGCCCGGAAAAAGATGCGGATCTGAAAGCACACCGTTTCGAGCTCCCCGCGCCAAAGCCGCGTCGCGCACGCGGCCGCTTCCCACTCATCCTCGATCAGTACGTTCTGCGCGAATTCCTCGGCACCTTCTTCCTCGTTCTCGTCACGTTCGTCATGCTCATGCTGCTCTTCACCTTCTTTGAGCTGCTCGGCGACATCATCCGCAACCATTCCTCGCTGCTCATCGTGGGTGAATACCTCATCAACCTCACCCCGCGCATGGTCTACACCATCACGCCTCTCAGCGTCCTCATCGCGGTGCTCGTCGTCTTCGGAGTGCTCAACCGCACCAGCGAAATCACCGCCATGAAGGCCACCGGAGTCAGCCTCTACCGCATCGTCACGCCCGTGCTCGTCATCGCCTGCATCCTCGCCGCCTCGCTCTTCGCTTTCGATCAGGTTTACCTGCCCTCCGCCAATCGCCGGCAGGAGGCCCTGCGCAACATCATCAAAGGCCGCCCCGCGCAGACCGTCGAACACCCCGGCGAAAACTGGATCTTCGGCAAGCAAGGCCCCGGCGAAACGGAACACATCTTCTACTACCAGTTCTTCGACGCCTCTCAGGACGCCTTCGGAAACATCTCCGTCTTCGAATTCAATCCCGGCACCTTCTCGATTTCCAAGCGCATCTTCGCCTCCAGCGCCCACTGGGCGCCCAGCCTGAACCAATGGGTCTTCGAAAACGGATGGGAGCGAACCTTTTCCGGTGCGGAAGTCAGTAGCTATCAGCCCTTCGTCGTAAGCACCTTCCCCGAAATCCGCGAGCGCCCCAGCTACTTCAACACCGAAGAAAAGCTCGCGGACGAAATGAGCTTCAGTGAACTGGCCTCGTACATCCACACCCTTAGCCAAAGCGGGTTTGACACCATGCGCCTGCGCGTCGAGCTCAACCGCAAGCTCGCCTACCCACTCATCACCCTCATCATGGCCCTGCTCGCCGTGCCCTTCGCGCTGTCCATGGGCCGCCGGGGATCGCTCGCCGGAATCGCCGTAGCCATCGGCGTCGCCATCGCGTACTTTGTGGTGGACGGCACCTTTCAAGCCATGGGAGACGTGAACCTGCTTCCCGCCATGCTCGCCGCATGGTCACCCGACCTCGTATTCGCACTTTTAGGCGGCTATTTGCTCCTTCGAACATCTACATAATAGGAACCTATGCTCGATAAGCTAAAACCGCTCGTTCCCTACATGGCCCGCTACAAGCGCGGATACGCCTGGGGTGCGCTCGTCACCGTGCTCAACAACGCCATCTGGATTTTCTTCCCCATGGTCATCGGCGTTGCCCTCGACGACCTGCTCCACCACGGCGTCAGCGAGAGGAAGATCCTCGCCTACGCCGGAATCCTGCTCGCCATCGCGCTGGCCAAAGCGGTGTGCCTCTTCTACACCCGCTGGATTCTGATTGGCATCTCCCGCGATATCGAATTCGATCTCCGCAACGACCTTTTCTCGCAACTTGAAAAGCAGCCCGCCGAGTATTACCAGCAGCGCCGCACCGGCGACATCATGGCGCGCATGACCAACGACCTCAGCGCCGTCCGCATGCTGCTCGGCCCGGCCATCATGTACAGCGCCAACACCATCCTGTTCTCCATCGGCGCGCTCTTCTTCCTGCTTCGCATCAGCCCCTGGCTTACGCTCTTCGCTCTCGCTCCGCTGCCCGTCGCCAGCATCCTGGTCCAATCGCTCGGCCGCAAAATCCACGACCGCTTCGAGCGCATTCAGGCCATGTTCTCGGACATCTCCGCGCAGGCGCAGGAAAACTTCTCTGCCGCACGTCTGGTGCGCGCCTTCGCGCAGGAAGAGTCGCAGATCAAGGCCTTCGACACGTCCAACCGCGAATACGTCCGCCGCGGGCTGCGCCTGGTGCAGTTGATGGGAATGTTGTGGCCCACGCTGGAGTTCATGCTGGGCATTGCGATGGTCATTGTTCTGCTGGTTGGCGGGCACGAGGTCCTGTCGCATCGCATCTCCACCGGAGACTTCACGGCCTTCACCATTTACACCGTGATGCTT
>JBOGMA010000011.1:0-5686 GCA_050746465.1 Acidobacteriaceae bacterium | reverse complement strand
CGCCAAAGTTGGGATTCGAGACAAGTATTTCGATGTACCAGCCACAGCTAGATTCTTGGAATTTTTCAAGAGCTCTCGAAGCGCTTTGGTCGTCGATTGCCTTACTTGATGCCGAAATTACTGGGCTTGCTCCCTGGAAGATTGCCGCTGAGGATACCGATTCAAGCAGATTGCGTTTAGCGGGCTTGCTGTATGAATGGGCGGAGGCGATTCGGATCATCACGGCGCTGGTGTATCCCGTGCTGCCCGATGCGGCGACTAAGGTTTGGGCGCAGCTTGGGCTGGGGGACATCAAGAAAGCGGACTTGAAGAACATAGCGTGGGGCGGGCTGAAGCCGGGGACGAAACTTGGCGAGCTGGGGCCGGTGTTTCCGCGCGCGGAAAAGGATGCGGTGCAGAAGATGAAGGAAATCGAAGAGAAGAATGCGGGAAGCAATGCTCCAGGCGCGGCTGCCGAGCAGAAGGTGGTGAAGAAGGATAAGTCCGCCGAAGCCGAGGCGGCCGCTGAGCATCAAGCGGTGAGTCCCGCTCCGGCGAAGCAGGGCGAAGCGCGGCATGAGGCGGGCGGCAGGGCAACGCCTGCGGCGCCGGCCGTTCCTGAGACGGGCAAGATGGTGAATCCGCAACTGGAGCCGAGGGCGGCTTCACCGGGCTCAGGCGACAAGATCACGATTGATGATTTCGCAAAGGTCGAACTGCGCGTGGCGCAGATCAAGGTGGCGGAGCGGGTTCCCAAGGCGGACAAACTGCTGCGGCTGGAAGTTGATCTGGGTTATGAGCAGCGGCAGATTCTGGCCGGAATTGCGGAAGCATATGCGCCGGAGTCGCTGGTGGGGCGGAAGATCGTGATTGTGGCGAATCTGGCTCCGAGAAAGCTGCGCGGGCTGGAGTCGAATGGAATGCTGCTGGCTGCATCGCTTGAAGGCGGGAAGCCGGTGTTGGCGAGCTTTCTGGAAGATGTGGAAATTGGAGCGCGTTTGAAATAGTCGACAGTCTCCAGTTGTCAGGCCCCAGTGTGCCGGCGAGTTGGACTGTGAACTGGCGACTGATAAGTGGTACTCCCCATGATTGATTCACACGCACATCTCGACAGCGAGCGGTATGACGACGATCGCGAGGCCATGCTGGAACGGGCATACTCGGCGGGGGTGCGGGCGGTGCTGTCGATTGGGATTGGCGACGGGCCAGAGACGATGCATCGGGCGCTGGATGTGGCGCGGGCGTATGCCGGGCGCGAGGGCGTTCCCAAAATTTATGCGACCGCGGGAGTGCATCCTCATGAGGCTCGGCTGATCAGCGAGACGGCGCTTTTGAAACTGGATGAGTTACTGACCGCAGATGAAGTGCTGGCGTGCGGCGAGATTGGGCTGGACTATTTTTATCAGCACTCGGACCGCGACCAGCAGCGGGCGGCGTTTGCGCGGCAGATGGATATTGCCGCTGCGCGGAGAAAGCCGATTGTGATTCATTGCCGGCCCTCAGAAGGTTCCACAGACGCCTGGGACGACACGCTGGACGTGCTGGACCGCAACTGGAAGGGAACAGGTCTGGGAGGAATCCTGCATTGCTTTACAGGCGGGCTGAAACACGCGGAGCTGGCGACGGGGATGGGCTTTCTGATTTCGTTTGCGGGGAACTCCACATTCCCGAAGGCGCAGCCGATTCGAGATGTGATGGCTGCGTTGCCCCTGGAGAAGGTTTTGATTGAGACGGACGCGCCGTTTCTGGCGCCTGTGCCGAAAAGGGGCAAGCGAAATGAGCCGGCGTGGGTGGCGCAGGTGGCGGCGCTGCTGGGGGAGATCAAAGGCATCTCAGCAGAAGAGGCCGGGACCAGGACGGCGGAGAATTTTCGGAAGTTCTTTAAGGTGTAGAAGCTGATCGGCGCGGTTGCGATGGGCCTATTTTTCCAGGGGCCTCTTACTTTGTTCAGCGGAAAGCGGTTAGTCTGGATAGAGCGGAGCGGAATATGGCGGCAGATAATTCATTTGACGTAGTTTCCAAGGTTGACCTGCAGGAAGTTCGGAATGCGGTGGAGCAGGCGTCGAAAGAAGTTCATGCGCGATTTGATCTGAAAAATTCGCACTCGGAGATCAAGCTGGAGGGCGATGACGCGTTACAGCTTGCCTCGGCGGATGAGTACAAGCTGAAGGCTGTGGTGGAGATCTTGCAGCAGAAGCTGGTGAAACGCGGGGTTCCGCTGAAGAACCTGGATTACGGCAAGGTTGAACCGGCGGCGGGGTCCTCGGTTCGGCAGAAGATTACGCTGCAGCAGGGGATTTCGACGGAGAAGGCGAAGGAGATTGTGCGCCTGATCAAAGACTCGAAAAAGAAGGTGCAGGCGTCCATCCAGGGAGACACGGTGCGCGTAAGCGGCAAAGATCGCGATACCCTACAGGAAGCGATCGCCTTGCTGCGTGGTCATGATTTCGGTGTGGAATTGCAGTTTACGAACTACCGCTCGAATTAGAGAAAGGCATCCAAAAGAGCAGCGTGAGCACACTTGCAATAGCGACGGCGAAGGAAGTTTTCGATCTGCTGCACGATGACCTTCGCGCCATTGAGCGCGAGTTTGGGTCGGAGTCGGTTTCCTCGGTTGCGGCGATTACGGAAATTACAGACTATCTCCGTGATGGCGGCGGCAAGCGCATCCGCCCGTCGCTGTTGCTGCTTTCAGCCAAGGCTCAGGGATATTCGGGCGAGTCGATGATCCGGCTGGGCGCGGTGGTGGAGATGGTGCACACGGCTACGCTGGTGCATGACGACATTATTGACGCGGCGGAGACGCGGCGCGGGCGACCTTCCGCGAACACCAACTGGGGCAATGCCAAATGCGTGCTGGCGGGCGACTGGCTGTATATGCAGGCGTTTCGCACGGCGCTCGACGAGCGGAATTTCCGGATTCTGGACCTGCTGATCGGTCTGACGCAGCAGATGGTCGAAGGCGAACTGCTCCAGATGGAGAAGCTCGGCCTGACGATTGGCGAGGAGGATTACAACTCGCTGATCTATCGCAAGACAGCGTGCCTGTTTGAAGTTTCCATGCGGCTGGGCTCGGTTTTGGCGGGTGTTGACGGCGGCGCGGAAGACGCGATGGGAGAGTACGGACGCGCGCTGGGCATGGCCTTTCAGGTGGTGGACGACGTTTTGGACCTGACCGCAACGGAAGAGGTTCTGGGTAAGCCGGTGGCGAGCGACTTGCGCGAGGGCAAGGCCACGCTGGCCGTGATCCATGCGCTCGAAAACGGTTCGGCGACAGAAAGAGAAGCTATTCAGACAGTGCTGACCGACCGGAATTTCTGTGCGGTATCGCACGGCGATGTCATCGGGATTCTGCACCGGCATGACTCGTTGGATTATGCGATGAATACGGCGTTCCGTTATGCCGAGACAGCGCGGGCGGCCCTGACGGGGCTTGGCGATTCGGAGTTTAAGCGGGCGCTGCTGTGGGTCCCGGATTTTGTGGTGGCTCGGGAAAAATAGCGTTCAGCGATCAGGGGGCAGGGGGTTCCTGGGCCGAATGCATCAGAATTGGCCAGGTTTGGCGGGCAGTTTCACGCCAGCAAAATTGCCTGTAACGCTCCGTTTCTTTATCAGATAAAGCATTTCTCAGCATTGGGTCCGCAACAATGCGGATGATGGCCTGCGCCATTTCGAGCGGGGAGTGCGGGTTGAAGTAGACCGCGGCTTCGCCGCCCAGCGCCGGAAGCGATGCGGCGTTGGATGCCGCGATGGGGCAGCCGAGAGCCATGGCTTCGAGCAGGGGCAGGCCGAAGCCCTCATAGAGCGACGGAAAGACGAAACAGGCGGCGCTTTCATACAGAGCGCGCAACTCGCCGTCGGTGATGTAGCCGGTTTGAATGATGCCTTGTTGCTGGAGATGGTCTGTTCCGTAGATGCGGGTGTCGGCGCGTCCGGCGATGACGAGTTGGAGATGGCTGGCTGTCTCGGGATGTTGCTGCTTCAGAATTCGGAAGGCCTGGAGCAGTCCCCCAAAATTTTTGTTGGGGTTGGCGGAGCCGACGGCGAGGAGGTACTGGCCGGGGGTGAGTTGGAGGCGGGCGAGAATTTCCGGCTGCGGTTTTGGACGGAGCGCGTGTTCGTGCCCCAGTGGGATGACGGCGATGCGCGCCGGATCAATGCTGAGATAGCGGGCCAGTTCGCCCCGCGAAAATTCTGACACCGTGATGAGCGTGAGTCCGGGCAGCCGGGCAGCCCGGCGATGATGCCATCGATACCAGGCGCCGTAGGCGCGGGAGTACGAGCGGGGCGTGGCGAAGACCGCTGCATCCGGCAGGATAAAGACATGGTCGCGATGCAGAAGAGGCGCGCCTCCGCAGGGCGTCAGGAGAACCTTGCCACGGCAGAACATTGGAAGCTCAAGCTGTTCCCATAACTGGCCGCCGCTTCGGCCTGCCTTTCGCAGCTTGAAGAATTGCAGCGGAAAACTCTCGCGAAGGATTGCCGGAACCAGCAATTCTACGGGTTGATCGGGCTGCTGAAGCTCGCCGGAGGCCAGCATCGCGTCCAGCGTGAAGATGAGCTCGCGGGCATGGCGTTGGACCCCGGTGACGGGCTGGGTGAGAAAGCGTCCGTTGATGGCAATGGGTTTCATGCGAGCCGCAACTCGCTAAGATGCGGCGTCAGGGGATCGCATCTGGCGTATGGCCGCGAAGGGCTTTCCTGATGGGAAGAAGCCGGAAGCGTGCTCGGGGTATCCAATGGAAAGAGTATGCGCAGAGGGTGAGATAGATGGCTCCGAAAAGAACAGCGCGAAGGTAGCGGCCCGCGTCGTAGTAGGCGTCATCGAAGATGACCATGATGACGGCGTAGATCGAGTATGCATAAAGAAAAGTGCTGAACCGGCCGCCCCACCTGGCCTTGAGATAGAGCAGGGAATGAAGCCCTCCAATAAGAAACATGATGGCGAGGGTCCCGGTTACGCCAAGCTCAAGGAAGTAGTACTTAAACACGGTATAAACGTTGGCGGCGAAGGGCACCTGAACGAAGGTGTCGAGCTTGGGCGGCGGTGTGTAGCTGAGCAGATGCAACGCGGCGGCTGTCTTCAGCGGGAACTCGAATACATGGCTTGAGGCAGGCATAAAGCTGGCCGGGGCCTGAACGACTGCGTCAAATGCGGCGAGCGGCCCAACAATGTAGCTGAGGAAATAATAGGAAGCAATGCCGGAAACGCCGCCGTTCACGCCTTTCGTGTTTTTGTTGGTAAAGATGAGCGCGACGTAGAGGATGAGGAAGATGGCCACGGGCCAGCGCAGTGATTTCACCGCCTGCCACAGGCGCTCACGATGGCTGCGCAGGAGCCGGACGGCGCACAGCCCAGCGATCAGCAGCAGCAGGCCGGTGCGTCCTGTGCTGAGAATGCAGCCGAGGAAGGCGGCGGCGACAACCGCTCGGAATTTCCAGTCGTGCTTGCCGGTGGCGAACATGAGCGCGGTGAAGGTCGAGCCAATGACGAAGTAGTTAAAAATGAAGGAGCTGATTTGCTGCCCGTTTTGCGCCGACTCGACCTCAACGGCACGGGCGCGCATCAGCAGGTTGGCCCCCAGTCCCTGCTGGCTGATTTTGTACACCTCATAGAAAAAAAGCGGAACTCCGCAGAGAACAATTACGGTGAGAATGTTGCGGATAAGCGTGGCGCGCTGCTCGGGCGGTTCGGGAAAAGGATGAT
>JBOGMA010000010.1:0-4085 GCA_050746465.1 Acidobacteriaceae bacterium | reverse complement strand
CGGCCGGGGAGCCCAAACATTGACTATTCTTCAGTTCCACGCAACGCGGATGATGCCTTCAGAGCAAAGCACTCATTGAGGTATTGCTGCGGTATGCTGGGCTGATCGGAGATTTGTGGCCATGAGCGGAATGTCAGCGTATCCGCTAAACCTTAATGGATTGGCAACTCGCTTGTCCGCTCATTGTCCCAAATCGTGCATCAGTTCGACGTTCGATTTCCTGCGAACCGTCCTTTATCTCGTATCGGACTGCTTACGAGGCGCATAACGTCTGCGCGTCCTCCGATACTCCTACTTTTCGGAGGACACTTGGCATTTCCAAGCAGAGAATGGCTCTGTTTAGGAGGAGATTCAGCACGCGGAGAATCCTCTCCTGTGTCCTCGAAGAGCAAAAAATACGCGTTTTGCGGGGAACTCTGGGGATTATTGGCTGGAATCTACAAATCTTAGAAGACTTAAGACTGTATGGTGGACCAAATCGTGAGCGAACTATTCTCCACCGCCGAATCGGGATCAACAAACCCAACGGCCGAGCATGCGCGTGAAGCGCATGGCATGAGTGAGCCGCATGCGTGCCCGGTGCCCAAGAAGCGTCTCACTCGGTTTTGTCAGCTCATTCTGCAAGTCAATAGCGATTCAGACGCCATGAGGAGAAGCGAAAGACCACACCGGAGCTGATGCGCAGATTGTGCTGACGTTCGTTAAGGTTGTTGGGCAGGTGGGTGGTAAGAAACTCGGCTTCGACGGCTCTCACAGAGAGCCAGTTCCTGACGCTGACCTCCAGCCCGCCACCCGGTGCGAAGGCCAGCGAGTTTGCAGCGCCGGACGAACGCATATCGTCTGTGGGGAAGTAGGAGTCGAAGCCATGCACACCGCCGACGAGAAACTGTCCGTATAAGGTCAAACGGTGCGCCGCGAGTAAGGAATAGCGCGGCCCGCCCATATAGGTCAGCAGGCTGAGGCCCTGTTGCGCCTGAGGGACGCTACCTGCCTGACTGCCGGTCACCTGGGCTACCGCCGCAATGTGTTTCCAGACATAAAACAATTCTTCGCTGCTGCCGCCGTTCAACAGGAAACAACCGCAGTTTCCCGGAGGCGCATTGCCGATCATTGCGGTGTAGTTGACCGAAAGCGCGATGGGGTGGCTCTTCGAGACGGTCGGCCCCGGATCGACGGTCTGGGAGGAAACTGTCTGGGCAGAGGCGGCCGCGACCATTCCCATCAATACGACCGACATTAAAAACATTTCAAATCTCATGCGTGCGGTCCTGCTCATCTGCGGCGGTTATTGAACGATCAACGTAACCGTGGTTGTGTGCTGCAAGGTTGTATTACCCGCGCTGGTGGCGGTTGCTGTAACGGTAATGGTGTAGCTCTGCTGGTTCTGCGCGAAGAAGCCGCCGCCGCCGCAACCGGTCAGCCCAAGGGTGGCCGCGCCCGCGATAAGCACAAAGAGCACGCTCAGCAGCGTGCGCGGCATCCGGGCAAACCTGCGGCGCGTACGCTTGTTGCTCAGCAGCGGCAGCAGAAAGATCGCCGCGCTGATGGGAAGCAGCGGAGCCCGCATCGGCGAGGAAGGCGGAAGATTCGCCGCGGTCGACGCCACCGTCTTGATCGCCAAGCTGAATGAAGTCGCCGCGCTGCCCGAGGCGATGCCTGTCGGGGTAAAGACTGCTGTTGCTCCAGGCGGCAGTCCCGAGGCGGTCAGTGTGATCGGAGAATTCAGAACGCCGCCTTGAGGCTGCAATGTGAAATCGAAGTTAGCGGTCTGCCCGGGGTTTATGGACTGGGTTGCTGCTCCGGTCGAGGCAAGGGTGAAGTCCGAGATCGGCGGCGGAGTTACGGTAAGCACAAAGACGCTGCTTGTGATCGCGGGGTTCTGGTCGTCACCCGCGTAGCTGGCCACAAGGCGGTGCGACCCCGGCAGCAGAGACGAGGTATCGATTGTCGCCAGATTGCTCGCGAGGGGTGCGGAGCCAACCGAGGTGGAGCCGCTGGTAATATCCAGCAGGCTGACCTGACCCGTCGCGGTCTGGCCGGCGTTGCTGAAGGTCGCAGTGAGCGAACTGCTGCCGAAAGGAACGGCTGATGCGCCGCTCAGCGTCAGAGTCTCGGAAAATCGCTGTCCGCCTCCGGTGCCCGAGTTCTGTCCGGCGATGGTGTGAATGATTCCATCCGTACCCACTCCGCGAACCAGTTCGTTGTTCGTATCGGAGAACGCAAACGTGCCGTGAGCCTGTACCGCGGGGGCGCGTGGCGTATCGAGGATAGCGTCGACCGCCGGGCCGCCGTCGCCGGCAAAGCCCTGCTCGCCGTTACCCACCACCGTTGCGATGGCTCCCGCTGCCGTGATCAGGCGGATGCGGTTGTTGTCGCTGTCGGCGATGTAGATATTGCCCTGCGCATCGACACTCAAGCCGCGAGGACGGGCCAATAAAGCGCTCGTTGCCGCTCCTCCATCGCCGCCGTAAGACTTGCTGCCGTTCCCGGCGATGGTTGAAATGGTTCCATTGCTGACCTTGCGGATGCGCTGATTGTGCGTGTCGGCAATATAAATATTTCCTGCCGCGTCGACTGCGACGCCATTAGGAGAGTCGATTCCCGCGGCGGTTGCTGCGCCGCCGTCGCCGGAAAAGCCCTGTTCGCCATTGCCGGCAACCGTGGTAATCGTCGTGCCGCTGATCTTGCGGATGCGCTGATTGTCCGTGTCGGCGATGTAGAGATTGCCGCTTGCATCGACGGCCAAAGCTGTGGGGTTGCTCAGCTGCGCCGAGCTGGCCGCGCCGTTATCGCCGGAGAAACCTGCAATGCCTGTACCGGCAATCGTTGTAATGATTCCGTTGCTGACTTTTCGGATGCGTTGATTGTGCGTGTCGGCAATATAGATATTTCCTGCGCGATCGACCGCAACGCCCGTCGGAGAATCGAGCAACGCGCTGGTAGCGGGACCGCCATCTCCAGCGAAGCCCTGCTCTCCTGTACCTGCCACGGTCGTCACGATGCCGGCGAGGTCCACCTTGCGAATGGTGTTGTCGTTCACGTCCGCGATATAGAGATTGCCGCCTGCGTCATAGGCGATCTGCGCGGGCGCGGCCAGCGGAGCCGCTGTCGCCTGCACGTTGTTGGCCGGGCCGCTCTGTGCCAAGGCACTCACTTCCCCCGTCACCAATCCCAGAGCCAGCATCGCCATAGATACACCGGCCAACAGGCGCTTCATCCGCGGCTGCCGCCGTACAACCCTCGTCTTGACCATCTCCGGCATAGGTACTTTCTCAGACCGCAAACTATCCCTTGTGCTTCTCAAACTCTCGTCCCATCCCAAACCGTCTGCCTGCGAAGCAAATCTTGCTGAATCACATCCTCAATGCCGGGCGGGCAAGCTGCTCCGGTTGGTTCGTTCCTGTTGCCTGGGCTCTTCAATATCGAGACAATCGTTATTGACAAACGAGGCTGACCGTAATTTTGTTGAACGGGTTGATGTTGGTCTCAGAGAAAACAAGGCTGATGCTGTCACCTCCCGCCACGGAGAATGTATGTGTCGCATCCTGACAACTCGATCCATTGCCGTTGGTGTTTACAGAACAGGACATCGTTGTAGCAACCCCATTCTTATAAACGGTCATCGTCGTCGTATCCGCGCCCGGGGTCTGGTAATTGTTGACTCCAACATTGAGAGCGCTCATTATGCAGGCCATCGGCATGGCCACAAAGTTGCTCCCCAGCGTAGAGTTTGTGTTCAGGTTGGCGCCTGTATAGAGCGGCGAGAGATAATAGGTTCCAGCCGTTCCCGGGTTTACAAACGACATGGAATAGGAGATCGCATTAATCCCGCTCCCCGCCGGTCCGGCTGGTCCGGTAGCGCCCGTTGCTCCGGTTGCTCCGGTAGGACCCGTTGGTCCCGATGGCCCTGCTACGCCTGTTGCACCCGTTGCTCCAGCTTGAGCGAGGAGCGCCCATTTGATATTGCTGATGTCCGGCTGGAAGCCCACGTTGCCAGCAACCAAAGAGATATAGCTGGAGCCATTGTATGAAACCGCATCGCCTAACGCATAGGTCGTTCCGCTGTTCCATGCTCCTTGAAAGTT
>JBOGMA010000009.1:0-2978 GCA_050746465.1 Acidobacteriaceae bacterium | reverse complement strand
GCAGGCCAACCCCCTGCAGACAGGCAGCGCCGAAACCTGCAATCGCCGCACCATTTATAAGTACATTCATCTTCAGGGCGCGCGAAGCTGCCAGCTTGTCATGGGCGCCACGCATCTCGCGACCGGCAGCGCTTGGAACACCATGCCCGCGCACACTCACATGCGCCGTTCGGAAATCTACATGTACTTCAATCTCCCTGAAGATGCGCGCGTCTTCCACCTCATGGGCCCGGCGCAGGAGACCCGCCACATCATCATGAAAGACCGAGACGTGGTCATCTCACCCGGATGGTCCATCCACGCCGGCGTGGGCACGCAGGCCTACAGCTTCTGTTGGGGCATGGGCGGAGAAAATCAGGACTACGCCGACATGGATCCAGCGCCTCTCGCGAGCCTCCGCTAAGTCGAAACATCATCGTAAGGAGAAACCATGAAGCTCATTCCCATCCTCATCGCCGCCCTGCTTGCCGCGCCGTGTTTTGCGCAGACAAACTCCCCAGCACAGGTCTTCTCAGGCAAAGACGTATCCGCGCAAATGCCTGTCCTCATTCGGCAGGCCAAAGTCCAGGGCAGCAGCGGAGCCAAACTTGCCGACTACGGCTCGCACGCCATCCAGCTCTCCGTGCGCGCAATGAGCGGCGGAGCCGAACTCCACTCCCACTTTGACGACGTCTTCTACGTCACTCAAGGCCATGCAACTCTCGTCACCGGAGGCTCCATTCTCAATCCCAAGTCTCATGCCGACGGAGAAGTCGCCGGGACCGGAATCGAGAACGGCCAATCGCGCGTCATCACCAAAGGGGACATCGTCAACATCCCCGCAGGCACGCCCCACCAGGTCAAAGTCGCCCCCGGAGACGTCTACGCTGCCGTCGTCATCAAGGTAAGGGAATCAAAATAAATCGTGCCTTATCGCGCCATCCAACCACCATCCACCACCAACACCTCACCGGCCACGTAGTTGCTCGCCGGTGAGGCCAGAAACACAGCAGCGCCAGCCAGATCTTCGGGATCGCCCCATCGCCCTGCGGGGATCCGCTCCAATATCTGCCGGTTCCGAACCTCATCCGCTTGCAGCGCAGACGTGTTCTCCGTCCGGAAATAGCCGGGAGCAATCGCATTCACCTGCACATTGCGCCCCGACCATTCATTCGCCAGAGCCTTCGTCATCTGCGCCATACCGCCCTTTGAGGCCGCGTAAGCAGGCACGCGAATTCCGCCTTGGAACGACAGCAGGGAAGCGATGTTGATAATTTTCCCCTGCCGCTTCTCCAGCATCGATCGCCCGGCAAGCTGGCACAATCGAAACGCGCTCGTCAGGTTCACCTGCAGCACCGTCATCCATGCTTGCGTGTCGTAGTCTTCCGCCGCCTCGCGATAGATCGTGCCGGCGTTGTTCACCAGAATGTCCGGCGCGCCCATCGCCGCGCTCACCGCTTCATAGAGCCGCTCGGCTCCATCCTTCAGGCTCAAGTCAGCCGCAAAGCTCTTCGACTCCCGCCCCAACGCGGCAATTCGCTTGCTCGTCGCAGCCGCCGGACGCCGATTCCCATGGCAAGCCACGCTCGCACCCGCCCCGGCGAGCGCAATCGCAATCGCTGCTCCCAGCCCGGAAGCTGCCCCCGTAACCAGCGCAACGTTCCCATCCAGCCGAAACTGATCCAGAATCCCCATCTACCGTCCTACCCGCGCGCCGCGCGAATCACATCCAGATACGCGCGCGCTGCATTCGTCACCACTTCCGGCTTGCCTTCCGCAATGGCCGCCGCGTTCACCAGGTCTGATCCCACACCCAGCGCCCGCGCTCCAGCCTTCAGAAAATCCGCCGCCGTCGCCAGCGTCACGCCGCCAGTGGGAATGAGCTTCACCTCCGGAAACGGAGCCCGCAGTGCCTTCAGGTAGCTCGCCCCTCCCATCGCCGAGCAGGGAAACACCTTCACGTAATCCGCGCCCGCCTTCCAAGCCGTAATCACTTCCGTAGGCGTAAGCCCGCCCGGAATCGAAACCTTCCCCAGCTTCTTCGTCGTCTCAATCACGTCGCGATGCAAACTCGGGCTCACCACAAACTCGGCACCTGCCTCAATCGTCGCCTTCGCTTGTTCGGCGTCCGTCACCGTCCCCGAACCAAGCAGCAGCTCGTCGCCATACTTCTGCTTCAGTTCGCGCAGCAGCTTCAGCGCATTGGGAACCGTCATCGTAACTTCCATTACCGTTACGCCGCCCGCGATCATCGCCTCGGCCAGCGCATTTCCAATCTCCACCGAACTCGCTCGAAGCACCGGAATCAAGCCCGATTGCTCCAGCGCCTTCTTCGTCTCTTCTGCTCTGCTCATCTCCGCTCCTCATCGCTCAATCCGCGCCGAACTGCTCTTCATTGCGCGCTCCACTTCCGCCAGCGTCGCCATGCTCGTATCTCCCGGAGTCGTCATGGCCAGCGCGCCGTGAGCCACGCCGCAGCGCACCGCCCACTCGATCGGTTTCCCTGTGATCATTCCGTAGATCAGGCCCGAAGCAAATGAGTCGCCCCCACCCACGCGGTCCAGAATCTCAATATCGCGCTGCGGCACGTGGACAATTTCACCTTCGTACAGCGCCATCGCTCCCCACGCGTTCCGGCTCGCCGTATGCGCCGTGCGCAGCGTCGTCGCAACCAGCTTCAGGTTGGGATACGCCTTCGCCACATCGCGCAGCATCGTTTCATAACTCGCAATGGGAAGCTCACCAAAATCTTCGGTCACGCCTTCCAGCTTCACGCCCAGCATCGCGGAAAAGTCTTCCTCGTTCCCCAGCAGCAAATCGACCTTCCGCACTAGCTCGCGGTTCACCTCCTGCGCCCGCGCCTTGCCGCCAATGCTCTTCCACAGCGAAGCGCGATAGTTCAGGTCATAGGAAACCGGCGTGCCGTGCTTGCGCGCCGCCTCCATCGCGTCCGCCGCCACAAGCATGGTGGATTCAGAAAGCGCCGCGAAAATCCCGCC
>JBOGMA010000008.1:0-6237 GCA_050746465.1 Acidobacteriaceae bacterium | reverse complement strand
ATGTCCCGCGAGCAGTTCGACGCCGCCATGCCGCAGGAATTTTGGCGCGAGGTCGTGGATCGCGTCGCGCGCGAGGTGCCCGACACGCTGCTTCTGGCCGAGGCGTTTTGGATGATGGAGGGCTTTTTCGTCCGCACACTGGGCATGCACCGCGTCTACAACAGCGCCTTCATGAACATGCTGCGTGACGAGGAAAACGCGAAGTACCGCTCCTATCTCAAGAAAACCATCGAATTCGATCCCGACATCCTCAAGCGTTATGTCAACTTCATGAGCAATCCCGACGAGCGCACCGCCATCGACCAGTTCGGCACCGGCGACAAATATTTCGGCGTGGCAACTATGCTCGCCACCCTCCCCGGCCTGCCCATGTTCGGCCACGGCCAGATCGAGGGCTTTACCGAGCGCTACGGCATGGAATTCAAGCAGGCGCGCATGGATGAATCCCCCAACCAGGACCTTGTCGCGCGCCACCAGCGCGACGTCGCTCCGCTGCTCAAGCGCCGCAAGCTCTTCGCGGAAAGCGCCAACTTCGTTCTTTACGATTTCTGGACCGGCTACGGCACAGTAAACGAAAACGTCTTCGCCTACTCCAACCGCCTGGGCGACGAACGCGCACTCGTCCTCTACAACAACAGCTACGGATCGACGCACGGAACCATTCACCTTTCCGCCGCGGCTGTGGACAAGGGCTCCGGCGAGCTGCGGCAGACGCGCATCGGCGACGGCCTCGCGCTTTCCGGCTACGAAACCATCTACGCGTATCGCGACACGGTCACCGGCCTCGAATATCTGCGCCGCACCACCGACTTCCATCATCGCGGACTCACCGTTGGGCTGCGCGGCTATCAGCACATGGTCCTGCTCGACTGGCGCGAGCTTCACCCCTCCGCTGATTATCCCTGGGACCGCCTCTGCGATGCGCTGCACGGCGAAGGTGTCCACAGCGTCGATGCCGCCCTCTCCATGCTGCGCCTCCGCCCACTGCACGCCGCGCTCGCCGAGGCTCTCAGCCCGGCACACATTGGGGCGTTCGCCGAAATCGCCGGCGAGATCGCCTCGCCATCCACGGAAAGCGCCCTCCCCGCGCCTCCGCGCGACCCCGAGCTTCGCGTTGCGCAACTGCAAGAATTCCTGAACCAGTGCGACCTGTTCTTCGAGCGAGCCGTAATCAGCCTCCCAGCGGAAAACCACGACCTCGCATCCAGGCTCTCCGAAACTGATGAGCCCGCGCCGCGCTATCGAGAATCCTGCCTGCACAGCGCGGTCGCGTCGATTCATCTTTCTGTTCTGGAAAAAGAATTTGCGGCTGATTGGCCTGCAGTTGCCCGCCTGATTCCTCGCACGCACCAGCAATGGGCTCAGATTGCGGCCTGGATTGTTATTGGCAGCCTGCCCTGGTCTTACGAACGCGGCTCCGCGTACGACAGCCTGCAGTTGCGGCAGGCATTAGCCGAAATTTTTACGGCAAATGGCAGCGAGGGAGAAGACATCTGGCGCGCCGCCGCGCTTGTCCGTGTTCTGCTGCTGCAGACTGAAGCGCGCGACCCGCAGGCATTTTGGAAGGATGGCGATGTACGCTGGCTCGCGGGAGTCAACCACTCCGACAGCGTCACCTACGTCAATAAGGAGCAGTTCGAACAGCTCGTCGATTGGCTGCATATTCCGGCGCTTCTCGAATTGGCGGAGGAGGACCCGCGACCTCTCGAAGCGATTCTTGAAATCGAAGCTGAGATCGAAGACGCACGCGAGTCCATGGCTGAGGCCGGCTACGATCTGAACGCGTGGCTTGAATCCCGAGAAAAAGAGCCGGAGCAGATCATTGACCCGGAATCCACCCCGCACGTCGCCGCTCCGCCAACGCTAGAATAAGCACAGACCCCGACGGCGGCAAAATCATCCCCTACGAGAAGCAGGTACGTAACGCTTGACGTTGATGAAGCTCCCAAAGTTTGCCACTCTTATTGTGCTCTTTTGCTCTGGACTCGTCCTCGCACAGAAACCTCAATCCGACCAGAAAAAACCCGCTCCGAAAAAGCCTTCCGTCTCATCCACTGTGGTCGTGCTCGGCAGCCCGGAACCCATTACGGAAGCCGATTCTTCGCGCGTAGTAACGGTTCTCGACACAAAACAGTATCCTCTCGTCATCCCGACCATTGAGGACTATCTCCGCACCGACAGCTCCGTGTACGTTGAGCAGCGCGGAGCCGGCAACGTGCAGGCGGACATCAACCTGCGCGGCGGCTCTTTCGAGCAGACCCTTGTGCTCCTCAATGGTCTGCGCATCAACGACGCGCAGACCTCGCACCATAATCTCGATCTTCCAATGCCGCTGGAGGCGCTTCAGACCATCGACGTGCTGCACGGCTCCGGCTCAACGCTCTATGGAGCCGATGCCGTCAGCGGCGTGATCGACTTCATTACCGCCGTGCCTACTCGCAGCAGCCTTTCACTTCGCGCCGGGGCGGGAAGCTACGGCGAAAATGAGCAAGCCGCAATCGCAAATTTAGCGCATGGAAATTGGAGCGAAGCAGCAACCGGCGCGCGCTACTTTTCGACCGGCTTCATTCCCGACCGCGATTACAGGACGGAGTCCGCCAGCAGCGAAACGCGCCACAAATCGGAGCTGGGAGTGACCGACATTCTGCTTGCCGGCAGTGACCGCGCTTTCGGGGCCGACCAGTTTTACGGCAACTACAATTCATGGGAGCGTACCAAGGGCTGGTTCGGCTCGGCCAGCCAGCAGTTTGGGCCAAAAACTCGCGTCGCCTTCGGCTATCGCCGCCACACGGATAATTTCATCCTTCTGCGCAATGCCCCTGGCGTCTACGCCAATAATCACGTCGACACAAGCTGGCAAGCAGTCGCGCGCCGAAAAGAAAACTTCGGCGGCGCTTCCAACTTTTTTTACGGGCTGGACTTTCAGGGCGACGCGATCGACAGCAACAATCTCGGACGCCACGCCAGAAATCGGGGAGCGGGATACGCGGATCTTGAGCTGCATTTTCGCCAGCGTGGAACGCTTTCCGTTGGCGCGCGGGAAGAACTTCTGAGCCCAGGGCCCGATTCTGTCTTCAGCCCCGACCTGTCAGGCAGCCTCTTTCTTGGCCGCCAATGGAAGCTCCGAGCCGCGGCGGGATATGGCTTTCGCATACCCACTTATACCGACCTCTACTATAGCGATCCGACGACCGTTGGCAATGCTGACCTCAAGCCAGAGTCGGCATGGTCCGGCGAGGGCGGAGCCGACTGGTATGCCGGCTCGAAAATCACGGCCTCGCTAACAGTGTTTTACTCGCGCCAGCACGACGCTATCGACTACTTGCGCGCCGGCCCCGGCCAGCTATGGCGAGCCGTCAATCTGAATGGGTTGGCCTTTACGGGTGTGGAAAGCTCGGTGAACTGGCACGCCACCTCGCGCCAGTCACTGCGCTTCTCCTGGACCGCGCTTCACGGCGCGCAGGCCGCACTCCATGGGCTGCAGTCGGAATATATTTTCAATTACCCGGTCAACAATGCGGGGACCGAGTGGATCGGCCAGTTCGGCGGCTTCGTGGCACGCAACCGCGTTGGAGTGGTCCAGCGCTATCATCAGGACGCCTACCCGGTATGGGACGTTTCCATCGCCCGCGAAAGGGGATGGGTTCACCCCTACCTCCAGGCCACCAACCTCAGCAATACCGGATACGAGCAGATCGAAGGTGTCCGCATGCAGGGCCGCTCTTTAGTTGGAGGATTGGAACTGACCTTGCCCAAACGCTGAACTCCGGCATCTTATTGTCTTAGGTCTTTTTATTTAATAACATGCGCCTGTTGCAAACAAAAGCAACAACGCGCGAGTCTAAACCATCAACTTAGGGTTCTTTACCAGAGGGCGCCCCACACGCCATTTGCAGGAAACAACCTTAAAGGAGTTTTCCAATATGGTTTCCCGTTGTGCTTTTTCGCGGAGCAGCCTGGTCCGCCTGGCCATTGCCGCTTCAACCGCTGCTCTTCTCGCACTTCCCTGCGCAGCCCAGAGCTCATCTTCTTCCCAGCCGCAATTCAGCCCGGCAGCCGAAAGCAGTTCCCAACCCGCTAACGCCTCGGCAGAAACCTCCAGCACATCGGACGAGTATTCCAGTTCAGCCGAGTGGAAGCAGTCGCTGGCCACTTATGATCTGGCGGCAGCGCCCAAGGCAAGCGCCTCGGCTCAGTACGGGCAGTATGGACGACGCACCAACAACCGCTACCCCAGTTACCAGAGCCGCTGGAGCCACCTGGCCTTTGAAATTGGGGCTGGCCCCACGGCTCCTATCGGCAACGCGGCGCGCGACGGATGGGAAACCTGGGGTTACAACGTGACGGCGGGCGTGGGCTGGAACTTCAGCAGATATCTCGGCACGCTTTTTGAATACCAGTTCAACCGCATGAAGATTCCGGGTTCCACGCTGACGGGCCTTGCCATAGCGAATGGGTTGACAACTCCGCTCGGCGGCAACATCAATACCTGGTCTCTTACGGTTGATCCGATTGTTTATCTGCCCGTAGGCCACGCCATGGGGGCGTATATCACAGGCGGCGGTGGGTTTTATCGCAAAGTCACCAACTTTACGGAGCCGGCTTTGACGACCCAATGCGACCCCTACTACTTCTATTGCTATCAGGGATACGTGCAGAGTACTGTGGCGCATTCTTCCAGCAATCAGGGCGGCCTCAACCTCGGTCTTGGCCTTTACTGGAAAGTGTTCGGAGCGGAGAGCAACGCGAAACTCTACACGGAAGCGCGCTATGTCTGGGTAAATTCGCCGCTGGCAAGCCCATCCGACCCCTACGGCTCGGGAACTGAAGGCTTCATTCCGGTGACGATTGGCTTGCGCTTCTGAGCGCCGGCCTCCGGCAACAATAGATTGAGGCCGCCACCAGGCGGCCTCAGCTTTCTTATATCCGTCGAAAAGATTCTGCTGTAATGCGAATGCCTTCGTCATAGGCCGTTCCGGAGAAGCCCATGGCAGCAGCATATTTCGAGGAGTCGAAGAGGTAGGGCGAGTCGTTCTGGTAGAGCATCTCATGCACCTCGCCGACCACGGGCTGGAACCAGCCGAAGATGCGGACCATGGGCTTCGAAAGCACCCGATAGCGCGGGGCGATGCCGAGCGTCTCCGCAGCCATGGCAATGAATTCCCGGCCGGTGGGCGGCTTAGGTGAGGTTGGAAGATGCCAGGTTTGATTCCAGGCCGACTCCGTAGCAGCCAGCTTCAGCAAAGCCTGGGCGATGTCCGGCGTGAACGTGAAGGAGTGCGGAACTGCGTCATTGACAAGCCAGGACGCTTTCTTACCGAGGCTTAGCGGAGTAAAAACCATGGCGTTGGGGATGCCGGAGGGCGTTTCAGGGCCATAAAAATCGGCAGCGCGGGCAATCATCGCGGTCAGCCCGCCGGATTGCCATTCACGCATGAGAGCGTTGGCGATACGCGCGCGAATCTCGCCCTTCCTGCTGGCCGGGTTGAAAGGGGTCTCTTCGGTCATGACGCCGTTGACCCGGCCATACATGTAGACATTGTCAAGGAAGATGAGACGAGTACCGGCGCGCTTGCAGGCTTCGATGGTGTTCGCCATGATGCGCGGCCACACCTCCGCCCATACCTTGTGATCGTACTTCAGGCCCGCGACAAGGTATGCAGCGTCGCAGCCGGCGACAGCCTGTATGGCCTGATCCCTGTCCGACAGGTCCGCACGAACAGTTTCCGTGGCCCCTGGCTGGGTGCGGCCGCTGCGGCTGACCAGCCTGAAGGCGTGATTGTCGCGAGACAGAAGCTGGACCAGACCATTAGCGACGGAGCCGCCGGACCCGAGAATGGCGATCATCGGAATCTCCTCCCAGATGCACGTGTGCAACCCTTATGAATTTACAGCAGCATAAAAGCGAAGTGGAATTCCATCAAGGCGCATGTCGCCGGATGCGAGATCCTATTCCAGCACCGAATCCACAAACGCCTTCAACTTGCGCGACCGCGAGGGATGGCGCAGCTTGCGCAGCGCCTTTGCTTCGATCTGCCGGATGCGCTCACGAGTGACCTGGAAGCTCTGTCCAACTTCTTCCAGCGTGTGTTCCGAACCGTCTTCCAGCCCAAAACGCATCTTGATTACTCGTTCCTCACGCGGCGTAAGCGTGCGCAGAACCTGCGACGTGTACTCCTTTAAGTTGACGCTGATGACAGCGTCGGACGGCGAAACCGCGCCGCGATCTTCGATGAA
>JBOGMA010000007.1:0-3187 GCA_050746465.1 Acidobacteriaceae bacterium | reverse complement strand
GGCGAAGGTGGCGGCGGCGGCGGCGGATGAGGCGAGCCAGCGAGATGAGTTAGACGAACAAAGCGCGGAAATGATGAGGCGGCGCCGCAGATCGGCAGTGTGACGAGAAGCGCCGGAGAGGGAAGCGATGGATACGGGCAGCATAACGGGCGTGATACTGGCGCTGGCTGGAATTATTGCCGGCTTGTTGCTGGAAGGCGGTCATATCGGGCAGGTGCTGCAACCGACTGCAGCCATGATCGTATTTGGAGGCACGGCGGTGGCAGTCATGCTGCAGTTTCCGATGAAAACGGTGCTCGCGGCGGCGCGCCGTCTGATTCGGGTGTTTTTCTATCGCGCCGGTACCGGCGAGGAGATTGTGAAGCAACTGGTGGGGTTCGCGAATAAGGCGCGGCGCAGCGGGATTGTTTCGCTGGACCAGGATTTGGCGGAGATTGAGGACCCGTTTCTGAAGCAGGCAGTGATGCTGGCAGTGGACGGCACGGAACCGAGCGAACTGCGGCGGATTATGGAGTTGCAGATCGACAACCAGAACGAGTTGGAGGAGAAGATTCCGGCAGTGTTTGAATCGGCGGGCGGGTTTTCGCCGACGATTGGAATTATCGGCGCGGTGCTGGGGCTGATCCAGGTGATGCAGCATCTGGACCATATTGATGAGGTCGGGCGCGGTATTGCGGTGGCGTTTGTGGCGACGATTTATGGAGTGGCGGCGGCGAATTTGTTTTTTCTGCCGGCAGCGGGCAAGCTGCGGATGCGCTTGCGCCAGGAGCAGATGCTGAAAGAAATGATGCTGGAAGGAGTGGCCTCGATTCTGGAGGGGATGAATCCGCGCATTCTGGAAATCAAGCTGATGGGATTTCTTGAAGCTGTTCCGGAGGAAGAGGGCAAGCCGGTGGCAGTAAAGAAGGGCGCGGCGGCATGAGGCGGAAGCGCAGGAAGAAACCGCACTTGAACCATGAGCGGTGGCTTGTGTCATACGCAGATTTCATTACGCTGATGTTTGCTTTTTTCGTGGTGTTGTTTGCGACGGCGCAGGCGGACAAGAAGAAGGAAGCGGCGGTATCGCAGGCGATCGATCAGGCTTTTCGGACATTGGGACTGTTTCAGCCATCGAAGATTGATCCGAAAACCAAGGGATTTGCGGTTTCGACGGATGCGACGGCGGCTCCGGTGAATATCGTGTTGGGGGACCAGCTTGCGGCATCACCAGCGGTCCGGGCCGACCTGGAGCGGTTGCAGCGCGAGTTGCAGGGCAAGCTTTCCAAGCAGATTGCGCAGCATACGGTGGCGATGCACCTTGGGCGTGACGGGCTGGTTATTTCGTTGCGCGAGGCGGGTTTTTATGACAGTGGATCGGCGGTGCCTCATGCTTCGTCCATGCCGAGCCTGGACTCAATTGCGGAAACGCTGAAGCCCGCACCTTATGACATTCGCATTGAAGGTCATACGGATAACGTTCCGATTCACACGGCGCAGTTTGCGTCGAACTGGGAACTTTCGACAACGCGCGCGACTACGCTGACGCGGCTGTTTATCGAGCGGCACAATTTCCGACCCGGGCGGCTTTCGGCTTCGGGTTATGCGGAGTTTCATCCGGTGGCGAGCAACGCGACAGCGGAGGGGCGGGGGGAAAACAGGCGTGTCGATATTATTGTGTTGCCGCACATAACGCCTCCCGGCGCAGCGCCTGGTTTGGACCAGAATAAGATAAAACGAGATGGTTCCCAACTCAGCAGCAATCTCGCCCTCGCGCGCTGAGGCGCGTTCCGCAGCGGTGCGGCTGCGGCGGTTCTACTCGGAACTAGTCAAGGCTTATGGGCCGCAGCAGTGGTGGCCGGCGAAGACCCCGTTTGAAGTGGTGATTGGCG
Source organism: Acidobacteriaceae bacterium (assembly GCA_050746465.1). Taxonomy (GTDB): domain Bacteria; phylum Acidobacteriota; class Terriglobia; order Terriglobales; family Acidobacteriaceae; genus Silvibacterium. Next base: position 1,319 of record JBOGMA010000007.1, on the reverse strand, counting down.
CATATCTGACGCAGAATACGGCGTGGAGGTCGGTGGAGCGTTCGATTGCGAACCTTGCGGCACGCGATTTGCTGCGCGTGGAGGCGCTTCGCGCGTTGCCGGAGATGGAACTGCGGGAGTTGATTCGGCCTTCGGGATTTATAGTGCGCAAGGCAGCGGCGATTAAGACATTTGTGTCATTTCTGGATCGCGAGTATGGCGGTTCGCTGGAGAAGCTGGCGGCGGAGGATGCGGCCACCACGCGGGAGCGGCTGCTGGAGTTGCCGGGAGTTGGGCCGGAGACGGCGGATGCGATTCTGCTGTATGCGCTGGGACACGCGGCGATCGTGGTGGATGAGTATTTGCGGCGGGTGGTGACGCGGCACGGGCTGCTCGGCGAGAAGGCGAAGTACGCGGAGATTCAGACGCTGGGAGAGGCGGCGTTTGCGGGCGAGCCGGAGGCAGAGCGCGCGATCCACTGCAATGAATTCCATGCCGTGATTGTGGAGTTGGGAAAGCGGCATTGCCGGCGCGTCGCCAATTGCGAGGGGTGTCCACTGGCCTGGGACCCACATCTGTCCAGTTGATATACTCGCCAATTGGTTAAGTTCTCATGTGCGAGGGTGTGTGATTTCATTTCGTCGTTGTGCCGCTGCTGTGATGCTTGCTGCTTTCGCCGCTCTGCCCCTGTGCGCGCAGACGAACCCGATGACGCCGGCGATTCCGGCGAAGTTCACGCCTCCACGTACCAATTATGACTATGTGAAGCGCGTGGTGATGATTCCCATGCGCGATGGCGTAAAGCTTTACACGGTGATTGTGATTCCGAAGGGCGCGCACGATGCGCCGATTCTGCTGACGCGGACACCTTACAATGCGGCGGGGCGCGCGGAACGGATGCTGTCTCCGCACATGCTGGATACTCTGCCGCAGGGCGATGACGTCTTTGTGAAGGCGGGGTATATCCGCGTGTTTCAGGATGTGCGCGGGAAATATGGATCAGAGGGCGAGTATGTGATGACGCCGCCGCCGCGTGGGCCGCTGAATCCGAATGGGCCGAACGATACGACGGATGCCTGGGACACGATTGACTGGCTGGTGAAGCATGTTCCGGAGTCGAATGGGAAGGTCGGGATGCTGGGCTCGTCGTATGAAGGCTTCACGGTGGTGATGGCGCTGCTGCATCCGCATCCGGCGCTGAAGGTGGCATGCCCGGAGAGCCCGATGGTGGATGGGTGGATGGGCGACGACTGGTTCCACTACGGCGCGTTCCGCCAGCAGATGCTTCCCTATATTTATGACCAGCAAGCCACCCGCACCGGCAAGGAAGACTGGTGGAG
>JBOGMA010000006.1:0-3796 GCA_050746465.1 Acidobacteriaceae bacterium | reverse complement strand
GATGATCGCGGGGAGTTTCGCCCTGGCCAGAAGGCGGCGGCGATGCACCGGGCCAGCGCGCCGCTGGCGGAAGCTGGGCTGACGAAAGCCGAAATTCGCGAACTGGCGCGAGCCGCAGGGCTGGAGTTGTGGGACAAGCCTGCCTCGGCGTGCCTGGCCTCGCGAATCGAGTACGGACGGCTGGTGACTCCGGAGAGTCTGCTGCAAGTGGAGCGCGCGGAGGCTGCGATGCACGGGCTGGGGTTTCCCCAGGTCCGCGTGCGGCACCACGGAAAACTGGCGCGGATTGAGATTGCCCGGGCTGACTTGCCCCGCGCGCTGGACCTGAGCGCGCTGGATGCAATCACGGCGGCGGTACGGGCGGCGGGATTTGTCTACGTCGCGCTGGATACGGAAGGGTATCGCTCAGGTTCGATGAATGATGCGCTGCGAGTCGCGGAAACTGCTGTCGCGGCAAAGTAGCATCCTGCTCCGGACGTTCTAATCAGATGGTCTGGATGCCACAGGCTGATAGATGGCTTGGGTCGCCGCAACGGTGATGGTTTGGGTGGCGGTTCTTTCCGGAATTTCGATTGAAATGCCGGTCTCGTCCGAAACATTCTCCCTGGGCCTTGTATCCGTAGTGGCCAGCATTCCGGGCTCGGGATCGAGCTTTGGATCGAAGACAGACTCCATGTGCGCATCAGGATGGAAGCGTCCATCGCCGAAGTAGACGGCGAGCAGACTGCCGGCGACTATGGGCTGCAGGATGGCGATGGGGAGCGCGTATTTTGGAGTTTCGAGGACGGAGTCAAGGATCCCGTGGACCGCGATGCTGCGGCGAATGGGCCCGGAGACCTGCGGAACCACGAAGGTGGTGAATTCCAGATCGCTATGATGCCGCGCGTACCTGGTGAACGAGTGCGCGGTCTGCTTCGGCGTCATAAGGCCGAGATCCACGACAAAGTTGCGGTGGATGGAATGCGGGAAATAGAAATTAAGAATTTTTTCTGTGAAGTTCGCGCAGTTGTTGAAGAAAAGATTGAAGTGGTTGTGGTTCTTGCGCCCATTGAGCATGGCGATCAGCGCATTGTCCTGCTCGGGCGTGGTTTCAAGCTCGTAGCCGAAGATTTTGCGGTCGTAGGATTCACCTAGCAACTGCGTCCAGTCGCCTTTAGGGATGGCGCGGTGGGGATCATCAGGGACGTATTCGCGCAAATACCTGCGGCGGTATTGATTGCGCAACCGCATGACCTGTTTTTCTGAAAGGTCCTCGGGAATATTTTCGGGGCTCTTGACGGCGTAGAGATAGGGAATCAGCGGAATGGCGAGCCAGTCATATCCGGCCACCTTGTGATAGCGGCTGATGACCACGCCTTTTTCTCCCGGGTAGCAGCGGCGAAGGCTGATTGGAGTGTCGGCGCAGACGTCGCTGAGATAGATGGCGGCGTGCCCGGTTGGATTGAAAAATCCGAAGCGCCCGTAAGGCTGCTCAAGCAGCAGTGCAATTTTTCCGGCATGCGCCGGAATTACACCAAGGGACGAAAGAAAAATGACAATGAAAACCGTTCTGAGTTTTTGTTGCATCCTGCTTCCAAAAAATTATGTTGGCTGCGACGGATTGTGTAGATGCCCCGCCTATTTAGATGTTGAAAATTGCAACGCGGAAGTACACTCCGCACAAAGTAATGACACAAAATACGCCGGTAAGACTCGGTTGGTTCTCAAAATTCCGCGCCAATGAGTTGCGATATCCAGGGAGAGGCGAATCGATTTTGCTGATACGCTCGAAGCAACGATGCGCGATGAAACGCGAAACCCGGCGCAGGCGCTGCTGATCGATGCGGACGACACGCTCTGGGAAAATAATATCTATTTTGAGCGGGCAATTGAAGCCTTCATCGGCTACCTGAACCACGAGAAATACGGACCGCATGAAGTTCGCGAAATTCTGTACGCGATCGAGCGCGAGCATATTCCGGAACACGGCTATGGGGTGGCGTGTTTCAGCCGATCGCTGATGAATTGTTTTGAGCGGCTGTCGGATCCGCCAGTGACCGCCGGGCAGCGGGAGCGCGTTGCCGATCTTGCGCACTCAATCGCCCGCCACGAAATCGAACTTAGACCGGGAGTCGCGGAGACACTTCCTGATCTGGCGTCGCGGCATCGACTCCTGCTGATGACGAAAGGCGAGGAAGAAGCACAGCGGGAGAAAGTCTTGCGATCGGGGCTGGAGAGATACTTTGACGCGATTGAAGTGGTGGCGGAAAAGGATTGCGCAGCCTACCTGGCGGTTTGCGGAAAACATGGGCTGGTTCCGGATGGTACGTGGATGGTGGGAAACAGTCCGCGCTCGGACATCAATCCGGCGCTGGCCGCGGGACTGCACGCGGCATATATTCATCACCCCGGAACCTGGGCTCTGGAGCACGGGCCGCTGGGACCCGCTCCGCAAGGCCAGCGGCTGCTGGAACTGGAGACATTTGCGGATTTACGGCTGTATTTCTGATCTTGCGGTGCGGCGCCGGAGACGAGTTTCCGGGGCAGTTTTGTTATACTTTTCGAAGGACACAAGCAGCAAAGTGCGGAAGTGGTGAAATTGGCAGACACACCATCTTGAGGGGGTGGCGCCGAGAGGCATGGGGGTTCAAGTCCCCCCTTCCGCACCAAATATGTCCGACCAATTTCCATGAGGGCGAGCGCGGCTCTCGAGAAAAGTTGAATTCATGGTTTATCTCTTCGTCACCGTTCACATCATCGTAAGTCTTATTCTCATCGGCATTATTCTGCTGCAGCAAAGCAAGAGCGCCGACCTCGCCGGGGCATTCGGCGGTCAGGGATCGCAGACCTCGTTCGGACCACGTGCGTCGGCAACCATTCTTACCAAGGTGACGGTGTGGTGTGCGGTGATCTTCATGATCACCTCGATTGGGCTCACCATCATGATGCAGCAGCACACCGGGAAGTCTCACTCGGTGCTCTCAGGAACGCAGACCACGCAGACGGTTCCGGCGAAGAAGTAAAGCATTCGCGCATCTTAAGAAGGGCAGGCCCCAGAGACCTGCCTTTTTCTATTGAGGAGAAAAGTGGAATGGCGGAAACGGACTTGCAGTCAATGGACTTTCAGTCAATGGACCTGCGGTCAATGGACTTGCAACTTTGGCTGATTCGTCATGGCGAAACGGCGTGGAGCCTTTCCGGAGCACACACCAGCCGGACGGATATTCCGCTGACGGACCGGGGCCGGGAAAGGGCGCGGAAGATCAAGGACTATCTCGCCGGAAAACCCTTCTCAATGGTGCTGACCAGCCCCATGCTGCGGGCGAGGGACACTTGCAGAATTGCCGGCCTGGCCGACGGGGCACAAATCGATGACGACCTCAACGAATGGAACTACGGCGCCTACGAGGGGCGAACGACGCAGGAAATTCAGCGGGAGATTCCCGACTGGTCGGTATGGACCAGCCCGATGATCGACGGGGAATCAATTAAACAGGTAGCGGAGCGGGCCAATCGGGTGATCGCGCGGGCCGCTGCGAGGGGCGGCCATGTTGCGCTGTTTGCGCACGGGCATATTCTGCGGATTCTGGCGGCCTGTTGGATCCAGATGCCTCCGGTGACCGGCAGCAGGCTGGCGCTGGGCACGGGAACGGTGAGCATTCTGGGTTACGAGCATGAGACGCGTGTGATTTCAGAGTGGAACCGGGACCTGGACTAACCGACTATTCTTTGCGGCGGCCCTTGCCGCGTTTTGACGCCGCCCACCCTTCCTTTGTAGTTTGCCGCGCGCGACCGAGCGCAAGAGCATCTTCGGGCA
>JBOGMA010000005.1:0-6180 GCA_050746465.1 Acidobacteriaceae bacterium | reverse complement strand
CTCCGATTGATCTTGCGCGTGCGAACCATATGGCGTTCTTCGCCTTGCAGAAGCACGACGGCCAATTACCCGCTTACATCCGTATCAAGGAAGCAGGGTTCGGCCAGATACAGATGGTGGTCCCCATCGCCGCGACCGCATGGGAGCTTGTACAACTCACCGGAGATGAGGAGCTTCTATTGACGGCTTATGCGGCCTGTGGCCGTTGGGATAAGTGGCTGCGGCGATATCGCGACACGCGTAAGACAGGTTTAGTGGAGGGATTCTGTACTTTTGACACTGGTATGGACAATAGCCCGCGGTGGGCTGGAATTCCCAATGCGTGCCCAGGGAACGATGCGCGGATTTGTCCGCCATTCGCGTCGCTACCCAGACTGTGCCCGGACCTCTCAGCAACTGTATATGGCGGACGGGTGGCACTGTCAGCCATGGCCCACGCGCTCGGCAAGCAGGCTGAAGCGGACCGCTGGCGTGAGGACGCGGAGACAATCCGCCAGCTTATTATCGATAAACTGTACTGCCCGGAAGATGCAGCGTTCTATGATCTCGACGCCCACAAGCGGTTTGTGCGAGTGCGTTCGGTCGTGATCTGTCGAGTGATGGGCGAACATGTGCTGAAGCCCGAGATCGCGTCGGACCGGCATATCTTCGATGAAGTATGGGCCAGGCAACTGCACAATTCCAAGGCGTTCTGGTCACCGTTCCCCTTTCCGTCCATCGCGCTGAATGATCCAACGTTTGTGCGGCCGATTCCGCCCAACAGCTGGGGCGGGGCGGCACAGGCTCTGACGGCACTTCGAGCACCGCGCTGGATGCAGCACTATGGCAAACACAAGGAGCTTGCTCAACTGATGCGGCAGTGGGTCGTGGCAATCAACGCATCGGGCGATCCGACTGGGAAGTTATACGAGCAGATGGACCCGGCTACGGGCAAGTTCACTCCGAATAGCAAAGGAGGATATTCCCCGGCAGCGCTAGTGTATCTGGATTTCATCAGAAGACTGAACGGAACCTTTCCTTCCGGTACAGAGCCCCGGATCGGAGGATAAGCACTAACTAAGGCATAGCTCTAAAAAGTGGTTTTAGTGCAAGGATTCGTCGAAGCGGATGCAAGCAGTTCAGGCCCACGCCATGTGAACCTGACATCCATAGCCAAATATCATTGAACTTAAGTGCGCGGCTGACCTACCGTCCAGGAGATAAGTGCCGACCATGTTACGACACGAGAGGTTGCAACCTGATGGTTACAATAAATAGACGCCAATTGGCAAAAAGTCTCGCAGCCGGTATCGCCGTAACCAGCATCCTTGAATTTCCCGTGCAACAAATCAAAGCGGAGTCGTCGAGCGATGCAGAGCCGCTGCGCTGGAAACAGGTTCATCCTGGGATATGGAAAGGGACCGTCGGCACACCTGAATCCAACACGCCGGTCGGCACGCGCCTTGTACCGCCTGCCTTGGAGAATTTAGCATCCTTGCCTTCCGTAACAGTAGCCCCCTTGGATGGTTTTAGCGGAATGACGACCACACGCGGTTGCTTATTGCGGTTGCCCCTAGAGCCTGACGAGATGATCTATGGCTTCGGCTTGCAGTTCCTTTCCTTTGAGCAGAGAGGCAAGAAGAAAGCGATTCGCGTCAATGCTGATCCAACGGGCGACACGGGCGATTCCCATGCACCTGTTCCCTTTTACGTGACATCGAAAGGTTACGGAATACTTGTCGATACTTTTCGCCAAGCGGACTTCTACTGCGGCGATGCGCGCTCTAAGCCCACCCATGCAGTGGCGTCTGCTGGAGACGTTGTCAATGTTCCGCAAGAAACGAAGAATCTCACCATGTCCGAGTCGGGCCAGGTTAGCGTTGAAGTGCCGCGGGCGGCGGGGGTGGATGTATACCTCTTCGCCGGCCCCGCCATTCTCAATGCGGTCCAACGCTACAACCTGTTTTCCGGCGGAGGTCCTGTCCCACCGGAATGGGGACTGGGATTTTGGTATCGAATGGAAGCGCATGCGACGCAGGAGAGAGTGCTCTCGCTGGCTGAAGAGTTTCGCGAGCGCAAGATACCCTGCGATGTTATAGGGCTTGAGCCTGGTTGGCAGACTCATTCTTACTCATGCACGTTTGTTTGGGATCTCGCCCGCTTCCATGATCCGCAAGGATTTCTGAGCAGTGCCGCAGCCCTGGGATACAAGGTGAATCTATGGGAACATGCCTTCACGCATCCCGCTTCTCCGCTATTTGAACCGCTGCTGCCACACTCCGGAAACTATGGCGTTTGGGGAGGCCTTGTGCCGGATTTTGCCGGTCTGCCGGCCAGCGAGATCTTCGGCGATTATCATGGCCGCGAACTTATTGACGCCGGTGTATCCGGTTTCAAACTGGACGAATGCGATAACTCCGATTACACGGGAGGTTGGTCCTTTCCTGACGTGAGCCGTTTTCCGTCAGGGCTTGACGGTGAACAAATGCACGGGGCCTTTGGGCTGCGCTATCAGCGCGCTTTGTGGCAGCAGTTCCTTCAACGCCAACAGCCAACCTACAATCTGGTCCGATCAAGTGGCGCGCTGGCGACGCCATATCCATTTGTTCTTTATAGCGACCTGTACGATCATCGTCAATTTATCCGGGCGTTAGTCAATTCCAGTTTTTCCGGCTTACTCTGGTGCCCGGAGGTGAGGGACGCAAGAAGTGAAGAGGACTTCATCCGCCGATTGCAGAGCGTTGTCTTCTCTCCGCTTGCAATGATCAATGCCTGGTACGTCAAGAATCCACCGTGGAAGCAATTGAACTCCAAGCTAAACAATGAGGGCTATCTGGCAAAGGACTGGCAAGCGCTCGAAGCGCGGTGCCGCGAGATCATCGGTTGGCGCATGCAGCTAATTCCGTATCTGCGCTCCGCTTTTGAACGCTATGCGGCCGATGGGACGCCGCCCTTCCGCGCCCTCGTTCTGGACTACTCAGAGGACAAGAGTCTCAGGGCCGTCGATGACGAGTACATGGTCGGCGACCGGATGTTTGTCGCTCCCCTTTTTGCTGGGGAGGAGAGCCGCGAAATCAGATTGCCTCCGGGGATCTGGCATGACTTCTGGACCGGCAGTGTAATCCAGGGCAGCACTAAGATTTCAGTATCCGCCACTACGAAAAACACCCCAGCCTTCGTAAAGGCGGGTTCAGTGTTTCCTCTGGCGACAATTGGCCTTTCCAGCGCAAGCCCGGCAAGCGGAGATCTGACCGTGCGGGTCTATGGCGATGGATCATTACCCTGGCGCATGAACAGCCGGTCGGGCGCCCAGATGGAACTGTCTTGGGACTGGGCTAGAGGCGAAGGCCGAATACAGCAGAGAGGCCCCGTTGCAAAAGCCTATAGGGTAGTTCAATGGGAACAAATGGGGTGAGAATTCCAGCCTTAGGAAACCCCTGCACAAGCCCCCCGATCCAAAGCCTGAGCGGATAAAGTTGGAGGTTGGATAAGGAGCAAGATGCGACAGATAACATTGGGAGCATCGTTCCCTGAAGTGAACTCGAGTCCTTGATTGAGCCGCATTATCCCAAGGCAGGCAACGGCCGCCAGCTGGTGGGGCTTGCGATCATGGTGCGGGTTTACTTTCTCCAGCAGTGGTGGTTCAATCTGTCGGACCCGGCGGTGGAGGACGCGCCGTATGAATCGGCGGTGCTTCGGCGCTTTGCCGGCGTGGATCTGGGCCGAGCGGGCGTTGCAAGGCATTCGCATTTCGACCGACACCATCGTGGACGAGAAGGAAGAGCGGGATCCGGAGATGCATCAGACGCGCAAGGTGACTAAAACTCTCCAGCAACAAAGGCTTGTTGGGTTATACACCCGGGGTCAATGATTGACTCGGCGATTTGCACTCGCCGAGAAACAGTCCAGTGCTGAGCATGCTCCTTGAATATGAACTCGGTCCCACGTCTATCGCCGTTGAATATTATCACGTGGTGATCTGGCTTCCGAATAGTCGGAATACCGGGATATCCGACTTGCCGCTGAAGATCTACCTGTCTTTTGCACCGCCATTCGGGCCAATGGCCCTTCCGCGGAGCAGTTATTCCCTTACAACCCTTCGGGCAAGATCCTGATCCGCCGCGGAGACGGCTCACCCTGTGCTAATACGGCTGAAGCAAATTAAGGGGTTTAGGAGGCCTGCGTAATCGATGTCTTCTCAAACCCTAGACTGTAATTCGGCGCAATTCGGCGAAGTTCGGCGAAGTCGATCGGAGGGGTCGCTGCAAGTGCTTGAAAGATTGGCTCCTCAGGTAGGACTCGAACCTACAACCCTTCGGTTAACAGCCGAATGCTCTGCCATTGAGCTACTGAGGAGTGTCGTGGCGGGAGGGACAATTGGCTTGTCCTCACTGGTTATATCAAATGCCGTGTGGCCAGTCAAAAGTTCACGCGCTCGCTGGCGCCAGCTTACGCCGCGCATTTCATACATCCCAAACAGGCTGCGTTAATAAAGCGCAACCGCAACCATATACGTCGTGAAATTCCCCTGCTTCCCGCCCGGACATGCCGCCACTGAAGCCTTCCGATAATCGCCTCTGTGAATCTGCGCCGAAATTTGCGCCGGCAATTGGCTCAGGTCACCCGTATCGAATCTCATCACCAGCCTTGCGCCCGGCGGATACGCCCGCGATGAGCAGGTCAGCGCCGCAGCCGAATGCGCAACTGTAGGCTCCACTCCTTCCAGACGCAGCAACCCGCCCACCTTGTGTTCCACCTGTTGTGGCGAAAGCGCTTCAGAAGCATCCGCAAAATCCTCCGCGACATAAAGCATGTTGCCGCGCGCAACCACAGCCACGCCAATCGCGTTCAAGTCCGGATCAAGAATGTTTCTCCTGTGCGGAGCCGAGTGCATCCACTCCTGCTCCACCTGACCGTCGCTATATCCTGTTGCAATATTTTCTGCAATCTCACGGAAGTGGGCTCCCGCCATCGCTGCACGTGCTCCCAATCCAGCCTCGCCCGGATACTGATGCGACAAATAACCCTCCGCCGCCATTCGCTCCGCATGCGCCTGCGCTGCCGCCGCCAGCGAATCGCTCCATCGCAGCGCGCCCAATCCATGAGCCGCGCGGTCGTTGTTGGTTAGCGTCGCAATATGATGCGCATTGCCGGGACCCTGGTCCGCATAAACCCTACCTCCAAAGACCAGGAAACATACAATCAAGAGAACCGTTCTCGTCCGCATTCAGTCGCTCACCCCATGTACATGCCGCCGTTCACGTCCAGCACGTGCCCGGTAATGTAAGCCGCTTCGTCTGAGGCCAGAAAACGCACCGCGTTTGCCACGTCCTGCTCCGTCCCTGCTCTGCCCAGCGGGATATATGCAGTCATCGCGGCGCGCTGCTTTTCGTCCAGAACCGCCGTCATAGCTGTTTCGATGTATCCCGGAGCCACAGCGTTTGCGGTAATGCCTCGTGACGCCAGTTCCCGCGCCAGCGATTTTGTAAATCCAATCAACCCGGCCTTGCTCGCGGCGTAGTTGGCCTGTCCAGCCTGGCCTATCTCGCCCACCACGCTGCTTATGTTGATGATCCGCCCCCACCGCGCCTTCATCATGGGACTCACCAGCGCCTGCGTCAACAAAAAAGTCCCCGTCAAATTCGTCCCCAGTACGTTGTCCCAGTCCGCCCGCTTCATCCGCAGCAACAGCACGTCTTTGGTAATGCCGGCATTGTTCACCAGAATCTCAATGCTGCCCAGTGCCCCCAAAGCTGCCTTGGCGCCGGCCTTGATCGACTCCTCGCTGGCTATATCGATGACGAACACTTCAGCCACGCCGCCCCCCGCACGAATCTCCTCCGCGAGCTCGTTCAGCTTAGCCTCATTCCTCGCGGCCAGCGCCACGCGCGCTCCAGCCTTGGCCAGCGTAATCGCGCATGCACGACCAATCCCCTGCGACGCCCCCGTTATAAGTGCAGTTCTTCCTTCAAGTAACATAAGCGAAATTATAGGGTACAGGGTTCAGGGCACAGGGCTCAGAAATGTCTGCAGACCGCAACACACCAGCTCAATATCACAGACTGATCGCCGAATCCTACCCCTGCTCCCTGGTTCCTGATTCCTGATCCCTGAGCCCTGCGCCCTCGGCTTTGTATTTCGCAATATACTTCGTGCGCTCCCCATTCAGTTCCGCACCCAGCAAAATCGCCAGCGCTGTCA
>JBOGMA010000004.1:0-4640 GCA_050746465.1 Acidobacteriaceae bacterium | reverse complement strand
TTGAGGAGCTGCGTGCCGGGCCGAGCGGGAACCCGAACGATCCGAACCATGCGAACTATAACGAGGCGAAGGCGAATCCTTATCCGAATTTGCCGGATGCGCTGAGGCTGAATGATGGCAGGCGAGTTGCGACGGCCAAGACATGGTGGGATGTGCGGCGTCCGCAGATTGTGAAGATATATGAAAAGGATGTTTATGGGCGGGTTCCGAACGATGTTCCTAAAGTGACGTGGTCGGTGGTCGCGAGCGAGCGGGAGCATGTTGGATTTAATGAAGTGATAGCGACGGAACTGCGCGGGCATGTAGACAACTCGTCGTATCCGCTGATTGATGTGAACTTGCGGATGACGCTGGTGACGCCGGCGAATGCGAAGGGGCCGGTTCCGGTGCTGATGATGTTTGGACGGAGCGGATTTCCGAATCCGGTGCAGCCTAAGCCGGAGGAGATGGAGCGCATCAACGCGGCGATGAAGAAGCTGCTGATTCAGCAAGACCCTTCGCTGAAGGAAGTGATCGCGAAGCATCCGGGGTGGGAGCCGGTACCGCCGGTTCCGTTTCGGTTTCCGCAGATGAATGCGGATGGCGATCCGCCGAACGAGTGGGAGTTGATTGCGGCGGGATGGGGATTCGCGGTGCTGGACCCGCAGAGTGCGCAGGCGGACAATGCGGCTGGGCTGACGCGCGGGATCATTGGGCTGGTGAACAAGGGCCAGCCGAGGAAGCCCGATGACTGGGGAGCGCTGCGAGCGTGGGCGTGGGCCGCAGGGCGCGGGCTGGATTATCTGGAGACTGATCCGAAAGTAGATGCGAAGCATGTTGGGATTGAAGGCGTGTCGCGTTATGGGAAGGCCGCGCTGGTGACGATGGCGTTTGACCAGCGGTTTGCGACGGTGCTGGTGGGGTCGTCAGGCAAGGGCGGTGCGACTCCGCTGCGGCGCAACTTTGGGGAATCGGTGTCAAACCTGACGGGAGGCGAGTCGTACTGGATGGCGGGGAACTTTATGAAGTACGGCGCGTCGAAGGCGGTGTTCGGGAGCAGGAATCCGGGGGATATTCCGGTGGACTCGAATGAACTGATTGCGCTGTGCGCGCCGCGGCTGGTTTTTATCAGCTACGGGATTCCGGCGAAGGGCGATGCGCAATGGCTGGACCAGCGCGGAAGCTGGATGGCGACGGTGGCGGCGAGCAAGGTTTGGACTCTGCTAGGCGCGAAGGGGCTGGGCGTGGATGAGGATTACCACACGGCGGAGATGCCTCCGGTGAATGATGGACTGCTGACCGGGAAGCTGGCGTGGCGGCAGGACGACGGCGGGCACACCGATGCTCCGAATATGAAGTACTTCATTCGGTGGGTGGATGGTTGGATTGGGTTTGGGAAGTAGGGGCGAGGTTGGGGCTCGCCCCGGGGTGTGATTTATTCATCCGGCGAGCGTGTAGACGACGTTGATCTTTGTTTCTACTTCAACGGGATTCCCGTTCAGAAGATAGGGCTTGTATTTCCAGGTGCGCACCGCGTCGGCTGCGGATTTGCGAAGCTCTTTGGGGCCTGAAATGACGTGGAGTTTGTGGATGGTTCCGTCTTTGCCGATGATGGCGTCTAGAATGACTGTGCCCTGAACTTTGTCCTTCTTGGCTTCGGCTGGATATTTTGGATCGTCTCCGCCGATTCTTTGTCCGGCCATAATGCCGGGAGAAACCGTGAGCGGAGCGGCTTTCTTGCTGCTGCTGGCCGTTGATGCGGATGGGATGACGCTCGTGCTAAGTGCCAGTGCGGACCCGCATGTGGCGAGGGCGAAGGCGATGCAGGCGGTGAGGAGTGCGAGCCGTCGCAGGGTTGGGATTTTGGATTGCTTCTCCGTCAATTTCATAATTCTCCTTTCAAATTTTCGGGTGTCGAAGATTCCGATGGCGTGCGGGCTTCGGGCGGGGATTCCTGCGACGAGGAGCGAGGCAAGGCGCAGAAGCGAGCGGGCGTATTGGGTTCGGCTGCCGAGTTCAGAGGCCATTTGATCGCAGAGGATTTCGCGGCTCTCGGTGATGCGCTCGCGCGTGAACCAAGCGAGCGGGTGATAGCTGATGGGCAGGGAAAGCAGTTCGTAGAGGATGTTTTTGGCGAAGTCGTTGCGGCGCATGTGCGCAAATTCGTGCGTGATGATGGTGTGGAGGTCGGATTCGGGAAGAGTAGAAACCATGCTTACGGGAAGCAGAACAATTTTTTGCGCGAAGCCGATGGTTACAGGGCCGGAGATGCGAGGGGATGCGGCGACGGATGCGATTTTGATTCCGAATCTTTGTTCGCATCGGGACCAGCAGGCGGCGGCTTCGTTGGTAAGTGTTATATGGGCGGCGTCTCGCGTTAGGACGCGAAGGCTGCGGCATCTCCAGAGAAATCTGCCTGCGAAATATGTTGACGTCGCGATATATGTAACTGTTATGGTTGCTAGGAACGTTGCCGGGAGATGGAAAGCGCTCGGCGTTGTGCCTGCGCCCATGATGATGGAGACGTGGGCTCCGTTTGTCAGCGACGCGGTGTGGGTCCATGGGAGTGGGATTCGCAGCCAACTCCTCGGCAGCGTGGAAAGCGCGGGAAGGACAGCTTGCAGTGCGAGCACGCTGACCCAGACGCGGTGTTCCGCGGCGGGGCCGGTTGGGCGGAGAGCGCGGGCGGCGAGGTATCCGGCGGCGAAGAGGAGCGGGACCTGCCAGAGGGAATTGAGGAGGTAGGACAGGAGCCAGGTTTCGAAGGTGCTCATGATTCGCTCTCCTGTTTGTTGAAGCGATCGGTGAGTTCGGCAAGGCGTTTGGCGTCGATCTGGCGATTTTTGAGGAGGCTCATAACGAGCTCCTCACTGGAGCCGCCGAACATGCGGTCGATGAGGTCTCGGATGCTTTGGCGATGGGCTTTGTCTGCGGTGATTTTTGCACTGTAGATGTAGGCTCGGCCGTCGAGGGCGCGCTTGAGCTTGCCTTTGCGCTGGAGGATGTTGAGGACGGTCTGGACGGTGGTGTAGGCGAGCGGCGGGTCGAGTTCTTCCTGTACGGCGGCGACGGAGCTGCCGCCGCGACGCCAGATGACCTGCATGATGCGGAGTTCGAGCTCGGTGAGGCCGGACGGGTTGGGTTTTCTGGCCATTTGTTCTCCTAATTAGATAGGAGAGTATGCCGGACGGGTTGTGCTTGTCAACTATTTAATTAGGAGACGGTGAAATAAATTACAGCGGTGGGAAAGTTGAGTATTGTTCTTGACATTGTGTATCGTGTAACGATACGTTATACACATGATCAAGAGCTTCCAGCATAAGGGGCTGGAGAAGTTCTACAGGACAGGCAGCAAGGCTGGAATTCAGCCGGAACATGCGGCCCGGCTGCGGAAGCAGCTTACTTTGCTGGAGGCTGCCGCTGCTCCCGAGGACGTCAACTTGCCGGGATACAACCTGCATCCTTTAAAGGCTGATCTCGCGGGACATTGGGCCATCAAAGTGGACAGGATGTGGAGGCTCACGTTCTTGTTTGAGGGTGCGGACGTAATTTTGTTGGACTATCTGGATTACCACTGATGGTGAGGAAATAGATATGACGGGTATGTACAATCCTGCCCATCCGGGCGAGATTCTTCAAGACTGGCTGGAAGGCATGTCGGTGACGGAAGTGGCGAGGCATCTTGGCGTTTCGCGGGTGGCGTTGTCTCGGGTGCTGCATGGGCAATCTGGTGTTTCGGCGGAGATGTCTCTGAAGTTGTCGGAGGCTCTGGGCACGTCTCCTGACCTGTGGTTCAAGATGCAGGCGAATTATGATTTTTGGATTGCGTCGCGGAAGAAGCGGAAGAAGGTTGCGCGGTTGAAGCGGGCTGCGTAGCGAGCCGAACCCGAACTACTTTATTCGGTGGTGGATTGGCACGGACGAAGAGGAGCGAAGGCTAACGAGACACGCCCGTCACCTGATGATCAGCGATAAGTTAAGAGCAGGGCAACGATAATAGCCAAGACAATGATGCTGGGGCCCATAATCATTGAGATTTTCTGACGTCGGATTGCCTTCTTCTGGAGGGCTTGCTGATTGCCGACCGCGTTCTTGTAAAGCTCGATATAAGCATTTTGAGAGTCGCGGATTTCTCGTAGGAGGGTGAGAACTTCTTCGTCAGCCATGGCCGTAATAATGCCACGAGAGTTGCGGAGAAGCAATATATCCGTTGTAGCTCCAGCATCGCAACCGCAGATCCTTCGACTGCGTTTGGCGCGTTCGCGCCAAACTTCGCTCAGGATGACATGGTGCTTGTGTGGGCAGGAAAAAGTGCAGGTCCCTCCGCTTCGTCATTGCTTTCCACCCCATCGCGCAAAATCGCGCGCTGGGGACCCCGGTTGCAATGACTCCGGTCGGGATGACAACCATTGAGCGAATACGGCAAAACTCAAATTCATCTCAATATCGCCACGATGTTACGTCCGCTCCTGGCGGGGCGGTTTTTATCATGTGGTCCACCATTTGGGGGATGACTCTTTGGGGCCAGGTAAGGTTGTTTTGCTCCATTGTTTTGTCGGGTGGGCCTCCGGTGTAACAGTGGGGCATTCCGGGGCCGTATTGGAAGGTGGCGTCGGAGCGGGGGTTGGTGGATTTTTCCAACTGGTTTTGCAGGATGTGGA
>JBOGMA010000003.1:0-3160 GCA_050746465.1 Acidobacteriaceae bacterium | reverse complement strand
ATTTCCCACACAAGCCCAACAGAGGGGCTTGTATGGGGCACCCAAGGGTTAAGTTGGTAACGAATCCTTCGCGACAATCCATTACGGATTGGGCTGGGAGTCGTCGGCGGTTGCGGGCACGAGGGTGGGGAGCCGGCTGGTGTGTCCCACCTCGTGGAGAATGGCTTCGAGGTGCTCGAGAACTTCTTCGGTGGTCATGGTGTACATTTCGCGACCGTTGTCGTAGCCGGATTCGACGGCCTGCTTGAGATAGCGTCCTGCGATCTGGGCGGCGAGAGCGTCAGTGATGGAGTTGCCGGTGCGCTTTTTCTGCTCAACCCAGGCGAGGCAGGGCATGGCAATCCAGACGGGGCTCCCGTTGACATCGAAGCGGATGTCCACGGCGTCGGCGTGGCGGGTGGCGATGGCGACGATGTTGGCGGTCCATCGGCAGTGGAGGGAGTCTCCGGTCCAGCGGTCAGTTACGCGAAAATCTTCATACATGGCTTTTCTTTAGCGTAACGGGGATAGGCGTTCGGAGCAAGCTGCGGCGGATGAGTCCAAAGCCGGGCAGGGGGACCACATGATTTTGATGCTGCTTGAAGGATATGGGCGTATGGCGAAAAAGAAGTGGCGAAGTTGTCAAACCCGTTAATAGTTTTGGCCGTCATAACAAGCTGTGAACGTATCCGTCTTTATAAGAGGAGACAGGTTGTGTCTATTCCCCCAAAATTCGTCCGTCGTTTCAAGGAACGTCTGCTTCAGCAGAAGAAAAATCTGGAGCGTTCCAATCTTTCCGTAGTCGAGCAGGGTCGCGAGACGATTGCGGAAGATGCTCAAGACACTGCCGATCAGGCGGTGTTTTCGTATCAGAAAGAGCTTTTGTTCACGCGGGGCACCCATGACCACGGACAGCTCTCGCTGGTGAAGAGCGCGCTGGAGCGGCTGAAGGAAGGCAGCTTTGGCGAGTGTATTGAATGCGGCACCGCGATCGGCCCGAAGCGGCTGGAAGCATTGCCGTGGACGCCTTACTGCATCGACTGCCAGGAAAAGATGGAGCGCGGCGAGATGGCAGGTGTAGCGAAGGCAGCGTAAGAACCAGCGATCAGCGTTCAAGGAGAAGAGCGGATGAGGCGTCTTCATGGGCGTGCGATCTGGTCGTATTCCTGCCCTGAGTTGCCGGGGAGCAGCACCCAGAGGGTGTAGATGGCGAGGGCGGTCCCGGAAATGGGCTTGATGATGGTCAGGAATGCGGCGACGATGGCGAAGATTCGGGCCCATGGGGCGCGGTTGACGAGCGCGAATCCAGTCACGGCGGCGAGGATGACGCGGCCTAGGAGGATGGTAGTGATAAGCGGGACGAACCACGGCATGTGAGCGAAGGGTTCGCCCCATGGGCCGTGGTTCCAGTGGCCGAAGTAGCCTCCGAATGTTCCTCCAAAGATAGACATGGCGATGAGCCAGCCGAAGAGTGTCCAGGCGGCGTAGGCGATCCAGAGAATGGAGAGCGCCTGGATATGGCGGTGGACGCGTGTGTAGAAGTAGGCGGCGGGCGCCGCGGGCGCGGACGCGATGGTTGAGACGGGGCGTCCACAGTTCGGGCAGAATTGCTGGCCTAGGGGAATGAGTTGTCCGCATCCTGCGCAGTACATGGCGTGTTCCTTTCTGCTTCCAATGTATAACTACGCGGGCGGCGTGGAATCGGTTCCAATGTGCATTAGATGGCCTGGGTTGCTCCGTGCCCTGTGGCGCAGCCATAGCTCAATAGTGACGGCGTTGATGGAAAAGCCGATCCAGAATGCGTATCCGAAGAACTGGTGAGGCGTGAGATGGGTGAAACGCGCCGTAGCGAAAAAGGCACCCATTACAGGCCGGGTAGTCGCGATACCGAGCAGGATGGCGATGGCTCGGAGCAACCAGCGCTGCTTTTGCAATTGGTTACGGCTGAGCGCGAAGCCCCATGCCCGACAGAGGGCAATCAGAAACAGGGTATTGAAGAAAAGTACAGCAGAGCGTTCGATCCATCCACCGACAGCATAGATGCTCATGGCGTAGGCAGTTGCGGCGACGAGGATGCCTAGAAGAAACACCGCCCGTTCCAGTGCGGCGGAATTGCGGGTACGGGTCCAGAAAAGCAAGGGCAGCAGCAGAACGAAGGCCAACGCGATGAGGATATGAGTGTAAGTGACGACGGCATGAGCGTCGAAGTAGGCGTCGAGCGCGCGGAGTTGTGGCGGCAGACCGGGACGAGGAGAGGTAGAGAGCGCAATAATGCGACGAACCACAACGGCAGCGGCGATGAAAATGGAGAGCCAGAAGGCGAGCTTCATGGGGAACGGAAAGTCAGCTTTGCGATCTCTTGCAGCTTTCAGTTGCGTAGTCATAATGGCTCCTTATTGAGCCGGACAGTTACGATGAACTGTGGCAGTGACGCTCCATATACCGATACGTGTGAAGGATTGTAGCGGTTCCGCGCTCGAGTGGGACCGTTTTCTTGAATTGCTGGCCGGATATGCGCAATCGGATGTGGGCCGGGCGACGATGATGGAGTTTGGGCCTTCGGCGGACCTCGAGTGGATTGCGCGGGAGCATTCGCTGGTGGAAGAAATGCGGCTGTTGCTGGCCGGCGATACGGGGCTGCCGGGGCTGGGCGGGTTATTTGATCCTTCGGATTTGCTGGCGAAGGCGCGGATTGAGGGTGCGGCGCTTGAGGCGGAGGAGATTCGGTCGGCGGCGGGGCTGGCTGAGCTGATTGCGGCCTGGGTGGAGTTGGTGCGGATGCCGCCGCGTGATTTAGAAGACAAGCTGCCGGAGCTACATGGGCTGTTTGGGGAAGTCCTGACGGTGTCGCTGAAGCCGCTGGTGGATTCGCTGCGGGGGCGGTTCCTGCCGGATGGGACGCTGGCGGATGATGCTTCGCCGGGGCTGCGGCGAATTCGGCGGGAGATGGAGCAGCAGCATCGCGCGATTGAGAATAGCTTGCGGGCGGCGCTGCGGCGGTATTCGGAAGGCGGGTCGGCTCAGGAGGAGCTGATTACGATTCGCGGCGAGCGGTTTGTGATTCCGGTGAAGGCGGAGTTTCGGCGGCGGGTTCCGGGTGTGATCCATGGGTCGTCGTCGTCGGGGCAGACGGTGTTTATCGAGCCGCTGGAGACGATTGAGCAGAACAACGAACTGGTGC
>JBOGMA010000002.1:0-5140 GCA_050746465.1 Acidobacteriaceae bacterium | reverse complement strand
GCCCCCGGTATGTCCATCAGCAAAATGCCGATCCTGTGCTACAGCACGGGGACTATTTCGGTGGCGATTCTCTTCTCGCTGCCTGCGCTCAGCGCGTGCCTCATCTTCCTGGAGCTTGACCGGCATTGGGGCACGCATTTCTTCCGCGTTGCCGGCGGCGGCGAAACGCTCCTGTGGCAGGAACTCTTCTGGTTCTTCGGACATCCCTGGGTATACGTCATCTTTATCCCGGCGCTGGGCATGATCTCAATGATGCTTCCGGCGTTCGCACGGCGACCACTGTGCGGATATCCCTACATCGCCATCTCCACTATTCTCACCGGCGTTGTCGGATTCAGCGTATGGCTCCATCACATGTTCGCCGTCGGCATGTCCGACATGGTGATGAGCTTCTTCAGCGCCGGCAGCATGCTGGTTTCCATCTTCACCATCGTGCAGATCTTTGCCTGGGTCGCAACTCTCTGGAAAGGGCGAATAGTCCTGACCACCGCCATGTACTACATCCTCGGCGCCATCCTCACGCTGGTCATCGGAGGGCTCAGCGGAACCTATACCGGAATTATCCCTGTCGACTGGCAGGTGCACGACACCTACTTCGTCGTTGCGCATATCCACTACGTTCTGATGGGAGGAAACGTCTTTCCTGTCTTTGCCGGGCTCTATTTCTGGCTGCCCAAGATGACCGGAAAGATGATGAACGAGAAGGTTGGCAAGTGGAGCTTCTGGATCATGTTCATCGGCTTCAACGTGGGCTTCTTCCCCATGCACACGCTCGGACTCGCCGGCATGCCCCGCCGCATCTACACCTATATTCCGGGTCTCGGCCTTGGACCGCAGAACCTGTTCCTCACCATCGGAGCGTTCGTCTTCGGCATCGGCATTCTCATCAGCATTCTGAATTTCCTGATCTGCATGAAGAAGGGCGAACCGGCCGGAGATAATCCCTGGAATTCCGACAGCCTGGAATGGTCGATGTCCTCGCCGCCGCCGGTTTATGCCTACGTTCACCTTCCCACCGTCGTTTCGCGCAACCCGCTGTGGGATGATCATGATGAATTTTTTGACCCTGACGACCTCCGCCTGCTTGATGACGGACGGCAGACAATTTCCTCCACTTGGATTGAGGCCGAGCCGTTCGCCATAGCGCAAATGCCCATGGAATCAGGCGCTCCGCTGCTGCTGGCATTTCTGCTCTTCGTCTTCTTCCTCCTTCTTTGCTTCCAACTGCTGTGGGCGGCGGTTGGCTTGTTTGTCGCCAGCTTCTTCTGCGGCTGCTATTGGCTGTGGCCGCGCCCTGAGCCGCAAACGGAAGCCGAAATCAAGGAGGAGACCGTCGCATGAGTACAACCGCGAGCTCGTACACAGGCACAGGCAAACGGCTGGTCGAGAAAGATTACGACCGCGGAATTCTCGCGATCTGGATGGTCATCTACACCGAAGCCTGCCTGTTCGTCGCCTTCTTCTCCTCCTATTTCATGCTCGGAAACAATAAGGACCGCTGGACGATCGATAAGCCACCCAGCATCGTATATGCGCTTATCCTTTTGGCAATCCTTATCTCGAGCAGCGTAGTCATTCATTACGGAGAGCACGAGCTCAAAAAAGGCAGAAGGCGCCAGGCTCGCATCCTCCTCGTAGTTACGTTCCTCATGGGTCTCGGTTTTCTTTGCCTTCAGGCGTTTGAATACCTCACCGACTGGGGACACTTCACTCCAGTCAGCGACTCCTACGGTTCCATCTTCTACACCATCACCACCTTTCATGCCGCTCACGTCGTTGTCGGCCTGCTCTTCATCCTCTTTGTGATGTTTCTCCCGCGCGTAGGCAAATCATCGATGTCGCCCTACCGGCCTTATCACATTGCCGCGCTGTACTGGCACTTTGTCGACCTGATCTGGGTCTTCGTCGTCATCATTCTTTACGTCATACCGAACGGAATTGCCCATGTCGGCTGAGATCACACCGCCGCCCGCGCGCCGAAAAGTCTCTCCCAAACGCCTCTGGTTTGGATTTGCCGCCGCATTCTTTTGTTGGTTCGGCCTGGGCATTGCCGACGTGATGATTACCTGGCGCGAATGCCTGCACCATGAGCAGTTCGGAACGTCCAGCAGCCATCCCGGCTTGCTCACGTTGAACATCATCATCTTCCTTGCGCTGCTGGGCATTGCGGTGGCGGCGGGAATTCTCTCCTACCGGAACTGGCGTACGCTGTCGGGCGAAAAGGGCATCTTCGGCGCGGAAGCACACCTGCCGCACGAGTACCTGGCAATGCTCGGCGTCCTTATGACCATCATGCTCACCGTAGGCATCATCTGGTTCGGACTGCCGCTGTTCATCATTCAGTTGTGCGCGAGGACACGATGAAGACAAACCGCGCAGGTATGCGAGTGATTGCCGACGGAGCGCTCCTGTTGCTTGCCTTGGCTTGTCTTCCGGCCATCGGATGCGCTCACGGCCAAGCCCATCCCGGGTTCAGCATTTCGGAGGGCGGAAACGCCCAAATCGGCAAACAACTCATCGTCTCAAAAGGCTGTGGGGCGTGCCACGTGATTCCCGGAATCCCTGGCGCGCGCGGCCTCGTTGGCCCGCCACTCTTTTTCTACGGTCGCCGAACCATAATCGCGGGCGAGTTGCCCAATACCCCGGATAACCTCGTCCGCTGGATTAAAGACCCCAAGCAGGTGGAACCCGGAACCGCGATGCCTGACCTTAACGTCAATGACCAGCAAGCGCGCGACATCGCCGCATATCTCTACACGCTGCAGTGAACGGAAGGAGCAACATGGATCGACTGAGACAATTCCACGGGTCATGGTTCCGGTTGACGACTCTGTGCGCAGCCGCCGCGCTGCTTCCTGCCGCGTGGGCCGCGAAGCCCGCGAAGGGTCCCGCCGGCAACGGCAACGCGCCTCAAGGCATGACAACCGATGTTCCAGGCGCCCTCCCCGGTATTCACCTTGTCTCTCCCGTCCCCAACGGACAATGGACGCTTCCCGCCGGCGACTATGCCAACACGCGCTACAGCCCTCTGTCGCAAATCAACGCTTCCAATGTGCAGAACCTGAAGCTCGTCGGCTCCATGTCCATCGGCATCCCGCACGGATTCGAAGGCCAGCCGCTCGTAGTCGGCAGCATGATGTATATCGTCACGCCGTACCCCAACAAGCTCATCGCCCTCGACCTCACCAAGCCCGGCTTCCCGCAAAAATGGGCCTTCGATCCTCATCCCGACATCCGCTCCGTGGGAATCGCCTGCTGCGATACCGTGAATCGCGGCGCAGTTTACGCTGACGGAAAAATCATTTACAACACGCTCGACGCGCATACCGTCGCCGTAGACGCCAACACCGGCAAGTTGGTGTGGGAAACCAAAATCGGTGACATCAAGCTCGGCGAAACCATCACCATGGCGCCCCTTGCCGTCAAAAATATCGTGTACGTCGGAATCAGCGGCGGCGAACTGGGAATCCGCGGCCGCCTCACCGCGCTCGACGTCAATTCCGGCAATATCTTGTGGCGCGCCTGGAACACTGGCTCGGACGAAGACGTCCGCATAGGCCCTGACTTCCACCCCTTCTACAAAAAAGATCAGGGCAAGAACCTCGGCATCACCACCTGGAACGCCGACCAGTGGAAACATGGCGGCGGCCCTGTCTGGGGATGGCTCTCCTATGATCCCGAGTTGAATCTCCTTTATTACGGCACCGGAAATCCCGGTGTCTGGAATCCCGACATGCGCCCCGGCTCCAACCACTGGTCCTGCACCATCTGGGCACGCGATCCCCAAACGGGCATGGCCAAATGGGCATACCAGGTCGTCCCTCACGACTCCTGGGACTACGACGAAATCATGGAAGGCATTCTCGTCGACATGCCCTGGCACGGCAAGGAACGCAAGCTCATGCTCCGCCCCAGCCGCACCGGATTCATGCTCGTTCTCGACCGCTCCACAGGAGAATTGCTGTCTGCCGATCCCTATGTCCCCGTCAACTGGGCCAAGGACTTTGACCTCAAGACCGGCATACCCGACATCGATCCAAACAAGCGCGCCCACTTCGGCAAATACACCATGGACATCTGCCCCTCATCCACCGGCGGCAAAGACTTTATCCCCTCCGCCTTCTCCCCCAAGACCGGGTATCTCTACATCCCTGCCCACAACACCTGCATGGACTACAAGGGGACCGAAGTAAACTACATCGCCGGAACACCGTACCTCGGAGCCAGCGTGCGCATGTATCCCGGTCCCGGCGGCTATCAGGGCGACCTCATCGCATGGGATGTAGAGCACCAGAGGAAGGCCTGGGAAATTAAGGATGCCGTCCTGCCCGTCTACGCTGGCGTGCTCGCCACCGGAGGCAATCTGGTTTTCTACGGAACCCTCGAAGGATGGTTCCGCGCCGTTGACGCGAGCACCGGAAAGATTCTCTGGCAAGCAAAGACCGGCTCCGGAATCATCGGCGATCCCATAACCTTCACCGGCCCCGACGGCAAGCAATACATCGCTGTTTACTCGGGAATCGGAGGCTGGATGGGCGCTGCCGCCTTTCCTGATATTTCAACCGATGATCCATACGCCGGACTCGGCGCCTTCGGAACCATGGCAAACATTAAGAACATCACCGCACCTGGAGCTGCGCTTTATGTCTACAGCTTCTAAGCTCGTGGCTTTTCTCGCGCTCGGTTGCGCGACCGCGGCTTATGCCGCCACAGCCACGCTGCGCGTCTGCGCCGACCCCAACAACCTTCCATTTTCCAACCGCGCGCAGCAGGGTTTTGAAAATCAGCTCGCCGATTTGGTCGCTCACGATCTCGGCATGACCGTCTCCTATTACTGGTTTCCGCAGCGCTCCAAATTCTTCAAGAAGACCCTGAACGCCGGCAACTGCGATGTCGTGATGGGCCTGCCCAGCAACATTGACGTGGCCAGCACCACAGTTCCCTACTATCACTCCAGCTACGTTTTCGTTTCCCGCCGCGATCGCCACCTCAACTTAAAATCCATGGACGACTCCCGCCTTCGTCATCTGCGCATTGGAGTCCACATCACCGGAGACGAAGAGGACAACCTCCCGCCGGTGAACGCGCTCATCAGCCGCGGCATCGTGCGCAATATGGTTGGGTTCAGCATCTACGGGAA
>JBOGMA010000001.1:0-8046 GCA_050746465.1 Acidobacteriaceae bacterium | reverse complement strand
TCGATGTCGTTGCCCTTGAAGGTCGAACCATCGCCCCAAATATCGATGCCGTCTTCCTTCATCACCGTAACCAGCATCGTTCCGGTAACTGCGCGTCCAATGGGTGTCGTATTGAAATAGGTGACGCCCGCGGTCGAGATGTGGAAGGCGCCTGATTGAAGAGCAGCGATGCCTTCGCGTACCAAAGGCTCGCGGCAATCAATCAGCCGCGCATTCTCCGCCCCGTATTCAAGAGCTTTGCGAGGGACGGCGTCGTAGTCGGCCTCATCCGGCTGCCCAAGATTGGCGGTATAGGCATATGGCAGCGCGCCCTTCTGCTTCATCCAGAGAAGCGCGGCGCTGGTATCGAGGCCCCCGGAAAAAGCGATCCCGACTTTCCGGCCAACCGGAAGACGTTCAAGAATGACAGACATTCGTTCAAGACCTCAAGATAAGTTCGCCGCTCCGCCCAGCAACAGCAGGAGCAGAGCTTTTTGCGCATGCATACGGTTTTCCGCCTGATCGAACACCACCGATTGCGGTCCATCCAGCACCGCATCCGTCACCTCGGCATTGCGATGCGCGGGCAGGCAGTGCATAAACACAGCATGAGGCGCGGCATTCGCCATCAACTGCTCGTTCACCTGATACGGCTTGAAGATCGGCGCGCGTTTTGTAACCTCATGCTCAAACCCCATGCTCGTGCACACGTCCGTGTAAACAGCATCGGCTCCCGTCACTGCGATCACCGGATCGTTCACAACATTTACGCTTCCGCCGGTTTCATTCGCAATTGCCCGGGCCTGCGCCACAATATCAACCTTCGGCCCATACTTCTTCGGCGATCCTATCGTGCAGTGCGCGCCCACCTGCGCCCCCATCAGCATCAGCGAGTGGCAAACGTTGTTGCCGTCGCCAACATAGGTGAACTTCAGGCCCTTAGCAGTACCGAAGCGTTGCTCCAGCGTTAGAAAGTCCGCCAGCGCCTGGCACGGATGCTCCAGATCGCTAAGCGCGTTGATGACCGGGCAAGCCGCATACTGCGCCATTTCCGTAATGGTGTCGTGCGCATAAGTGCGCAGCACAATCACCGAAACCCAGCGCTCCAGGTTGCGCGACATATCGGCCAGCGACTCGCGCTCGCCGAGCGGAGACTGCGTCTGGTCCACAAAAATCGCGTTGCCGCCCAGAGTGTTAATCGCCGTCTCAAACGTAAGCCGAGTACGCAATGAAGCCTTCTCAAAGAACATCACCATCTGCTTTGAGTCCAGAGCCCAGCGATACTTCGCCGGGTCGGCCTTCACGTCATGCGCCAGCTTCATCACCGCGGCAATTTCTGCTGCTGAAAAATCAGCAATGGAGCAGAGATCGCGCCCGGCCAGCGATTCAACGGTCGAAGAAATCTCCGGCGAGTTCCAGATAAGAGTTTTGCTAGCCATGATGTTTGGCTCCATCGGGGGAAGTGTTCGCCACTTGCGGCGCGCGTTCTGCAAAGATCGAGTCGAGCGCGGCAATCGCCTCGTCAATCTGTTCCTTCTTGAGAATGTACGGTGGCAGAAAACGAAGCACCGTCTCGCTGGTCCGGTTAATCAGTACCCGCTGCGCCAGCATATCCGCCACCACCTGCTTCGCCAGCTCAGCGGAATCAAGCTCAACAGCCAGCATCAGGCCCAACCCCCGCACATCCACAATCGCGGAATGTTTTTTGGCAAGAGCCGAAAGTCGCTCACGGAAATACGCTCCAGTCTTGCTCACATATTCCAGCAGTTCCTCGTTCTCAATCGTATCCATTACCGCCAGCGCAACCGCGCAAGCCAGCGGACCCCCGCCAAACGTAGTGCCGTGCATTCCAGGGTGAATCGCGCGAGCCGCTTCTTCACTGCAAAGCACGGCCCCAAGCGGAAGCCCTCCAGCAATCGGTTTCGCCAGCGTAACAACATCTGGCTGCACGCCGAAATGCTGATAAGCGAACCACTTCCCGGTGCGCCCCAGGCCGGCTTGAATCTCATCGCAGATCAGCAGCGCGCCTGTCGATTGCGTAAGCGCCCGCGCAGCGGAGAAAAACGCCTCCGAAACCGGGCGGATGCCGCCCTCGCCCTGAACCGCTTCAATCAGCACGGCGCAAACATCCGTCGAAAACGTCGCCTTCAGATCATCTACATCGTTGAAGCGCACAAACTCCACGCCTGGCATTACCGGAGCAAACGGCTCGCGATATTTTGCCTTATGCGTGGTGGCAACCGCACCCATGGTGCGTCCATGGAAGCTATGCTCCAGCGCAAGAATCTTTGTTCCCAGCGGCCGCCCCTCGTCGCTGCACAGTCCCGCGTGAGCGCGAGCAATCTTCAGCGCAGCCTCAATGGCCTCAGTCCCGCTATTGCAGAAAAATGCGCGATCCAGTCCGCTAGCCGTGGTGAGCCGTGCCGCAAGTTCCGCCTGCCCCTCGTGATAGTAGAGGTTGGAAATATGAATCAGCTTCCGGCTCTGCTCCGCAATCGCATTCACAATCGCCGGATGCCCATACCCCAGCGCGTTCACCCCAATGCCGCTCAGCAGGTCGAGATACCGCTCGCCGTTTTCGTCGATGAGGTATACCTCCTCGCCGCCACTGAACAGAATCGGGTTCCGCTCATAAGTGTTGAGCAGCAGGTTCGCCTCTGCCGCCCGAATCTCGTCAAGTTTCAAGTCCATTCTCCTCAGGTGGCCTATGCAACCAGCACTTCTGTTCCGTGAGTCACGCGCGACGTGCAAAGATCGGGCAGCGCCGCCGCCGCGTCCGCAGGAAGAATCCGCACGCGCTTCACGCCGTGCAGCAAAGCCTCTCGACACGCGCTCAGTTTGGGCAGCATCCCGCCGCTAATCACTTCATCCTTCGTAAGCGCGGCGATCTGGTCAACGCTAAGCCAGCGCATTACTTCGCCATCGGCTCCGCGTACACCCGGCACATCAGTCAAAAACACCAAGGCATCCGCGTTGCACGCCGCAGCACAGGCGGAAGCCATTTCATCGGCATTCACGTTGTAGTATTCGCCGTCGAATCCAAGCGCCATGCTCGAAATAACCGGCACCGCGCCCATCTTCCAAATCGCTTCCAGCCAGCGCGGATCGGACGCAACAATCTCGCCGACAAATCCCAAATCCGCGGCAGTGCGCTTTTTGCGCGCTCTGAAAATCAGACCATCCCCTCCGGAAAGCCCCACCGCCGCCTGGCCCAGCGCACCGAGCGAGGCAACGAGAAATTTATTTACGCGCCCGCCCAGCACCATCAGCGCGGCATCTCGCGTTTCCGCATCGGTAACGCGAAGCCCCGCGATGAACTCGCTCTGCTTTCCGAGTTGCTTCAGGGTCCGCGTCAGTTGCAAGCCTCCGCCGTGAACTACAGCGACCTGGTTGCCGTCCCTCACAAGTTCGGCAATCGCCTGCGCGCACTCGCGCAAAACCTTCGGGTTTTCGAGGGTAGCTCCACCGAGCTTCACGACAAATTTCATGCCAGTCCCTCCGTTTCTCCCCATCCGCACAGCAGATTCAGATTTTCCACCGCCTGTCCCGCCGCTCCCTTCATCAGGTTGTCCAGGCAGGAAACAATCACGCAACGCCGTCCATCGCTGTCCAGCTCAAACCCAATGTCGCAATAGTTCGTGCGCACCGAATACTGAATCTGCGGCAAATGCCCCGCGCCGTAAATCCGAACCATCGGGCTCTCCGCATAAAACCTGCGATAAAGCTCCGCAACTTCCGCCGCGGTCTTCTTTTCCTTCAGCGTCACATAGTTCGTCGCCAGAATCCCACGCGGAATCGGCAGCAAATGAGGCGTGAAGATGATCTGCGAGCGATCCAGCCCCAACTGCTCCAGCAGCTCGCCCGTATGCCGATGCCCAAAAACTCCATACGCGGAGAGATTATCCGCCGCGTGCATAAAATGCGTCTTCGGCGTCGGAGCCTTCCCCGCGCCGGACACTCCGGACTTCGCGTCAGAAACAATCCCGCGCTCCAGATCAACCCATCCCGCCGCAAGCAGCGGCTTCAGCGCCAGAATCACCGTCGTCGAGTAGCAGCCCGGATTCGCGACCAGCTTCGCCGAACGAATTTCATCCCGATAGAGTTCCGGACTACCATAAATTGCCTCGGCCTGCACCTTCGCCGCCGCCGGTGCATCGCTGTCCGCGAACTTATACACCGCCCTGTTCTTCGAATCAGCAAGCCGCCACGCCCCGCTCAGATCAATGACGCGGAAACCGCGCTCCAGCGCCATCGGAACATATTCCCGCGACTGCTCATGCGGCGTAGCCAGAAACAGAACATCCACCCCGCGACTCTTGAGCAGTTCCCATGAAAACGGCTCCACCTTCAGCGCGCCCGATCCGTTATGATCCATCAACTGGGGATGAAGTTCGATCAGCGAAGCGTCACCGGCGGCATCGGCGCGCCCCAGAAACACCGGCGCCTTCTTCTTCAGCCTGGGATGGTGCAGCAGTAGCCGCGCCAGCTCCATGCCGGCATAGCCACTCACACCTAAAACTGCGGTTTGTACGGAATCTCCCATCAATTTGTTCCTGTTCTGCTGAGAAGAGCTGTTTGTATTGTATTGTCCGGCTATCCGATGATTTCTTCGAGTCGCTCGCGCAGAGCCGAAGCTCGCCTCTCATCCGGGCAGATGATCAGCACCGTATCGTCGCCCGCAATTGTGCCCACCACTTCCTCCCAATCCTCGTGGTCAATTCCCAGCGCAACCGGCTGCGCGCTTCCCGCCGTCGTCACCAGAACCAACTGATTCTGCGCCTGCTTCACCTTCAGCCCAAAGCTCGCCAGAACTTCGCGAATCGACGGTAGTTCATCTTCTTCGTGATCGCCGTTGCTGTTGGGAAACGCATAGCCGTTGGGGCCTTTGTAAAGCCGCATTTCGTGGATGTCGCGCGAAAGCGTCGCCTGGGTCACATCAAACCCGCGACGCACGAGCTTGCGACGCAACTCATCCTGGCTGCCAATCAGGGCGGAGCCAACAAGCTCGCGAATCGCATTGTGCCGATCGTATTTCGCCAAAAGAAAAATCGCGGGTAAACGTCGCCGCGCCTCCGTGCATAAAGATGCAATTTCATGTATAAATATACGAAGAGCCGCCTGTCAAGGGCCGGGATAATTTTCATTAATGCTCTCGATTGCATTTTTTTATTTGCATAAGGAAAACTGCGCTGCGCAATTGTTTTTATGTCGTCAGTGGGGCATGGAGGTCGTATAGTAACGTATGGGCTGCATAAATATTCTTGACACGCGCCAGTCTCCCTCGCACCCTCAAGGCCGTTCGTTCTCGCATCAGGCTTCCCTGATCGATCCGCGCTTTGACCACGAATCTTGTGGTGTCGGCTTTGTGGCGACTCTCACCAATCAGCCTTCCAGCGACATCCTCGCGAAAGCCCTTACTGCGCTCTCGCGCCTTGAACATCGCGGCGCCATCGCTGCCGACGGCAAATCCAGCGACGGAATCGGCATCATGACCGCGATTCCGCGCGAATTCCTCCTGTCCGAAACCGGCATTTCGCTGGATGCGGACAAGCCGCTGGCCGTCGGCGTGGTGTTCTTTCTCCCCGGCGAGGGCGAATCGCGCCAGGAACTTGAGCAGGCACTGGCATCACAAAACCTCACCGTTCTCGCTTGGCGCGACGTGCCTACCCGTCCTGAGATTTTGGGAGAAATCGCTCTCTCCACGATGCCCCTGATCCGGCACGTGCTCATTAATGCGAAAGACCTCAAGCGCGAGGAAACCGGCAAGCTCAACCGTCGACTGTTTTTGGCCCGCCGGCAATATGAACGCTCCGGCGCCGCTGGCTATCTCTGTTCTTTGTCCGCGTCCACCATGGTTTACAAGTCCATGTGCGCTGGCCGCATTCTGGGCGACTTCTTTCCCGATCTCACCGACCTGCGCTACACAACGTCCTTTGCGCTATTCCATCAACGCTATGCGACCAACGTGGCGCCTTCCTGGGATCGCGCCCAGCCGCTCCGCATGTTGGCCCACAACGGAGAAATCAATACTGTCTGGGGCAATCGCGCCCGCATGTCCGCTCGCTCCGCTACCTTCCCTGACGAAGTAAAACCCGTCTACACCGTCGGAGGCTCTGACTCAACCAGCCTCGACGAAACCGTGGAGCTCCTCGCACGCAGCGGACGCAGCGTTGCCGAAGCGCTTCGCATGTTGATTCCGCCCGCGCACACTATCAAGCCGCGCTCCGCCTTTTTCCAATACGCTGCCGATTGCGCTGAACCATGGGATGGCCCCGCCGCCATCTCCTTTGCTGACGGCTCTCTTATCGGCGCCATTCTTGACCGCAACGGACTTCGTCCCTGCCGCTATTTCGTCACCGAAGGCGATCTGGTGGTTCTGGGTTCTGAAGCCGGCCTGGTTGACCTTGATCCCGAAACCATCGTTCACAGCGGACGCCTGGGCCCCGGCCAGATGATCGTCGCCGACCTCAAGAACCACGTGCTGCTGGAAGACGAGCAGATTCAGGCAGTCTTCGATGAAGCGGCTCCGCAATACGAAAACCTCATTGAAAACAGCACTCTTTCTGACGGCGCAATCGTTCCGCAAATGGATACCGCGGAGCTCAACCGCTTGCATCACGGCTTCGGCTACACCCGTGAAGATGTAGCCATGGTTCTCAAGCCCATGGCGACCGACGGCAAAGATGCTGTCTGGTCCATGGGAGACGACACGCCCATCGCACCGCTTGCCCGTTCGCCGCGCCCGGTTTACGCCTATTTCCGGCAGCGCTTTGCGCAGGTCACCAATCCTCCTATTGATTCCTTGCGCGAAACCTGCGTCATCCAGTTGCACACGCGCCTCGGCCCGTGGCCTCACATGCTGGACAAGCACGCGCCGCTTCCCGGCTTCTCGCTCCAGTCACCGTTTCTTTCGCTCTCGCAGATGAAGGACCTGCGCGAGCGGCATCAGGACCTCACCGGCCATCTCCCCATGGCTGTGTTGGATTGCGTCTTCAATCCGGCCTGCAGTCTCACCACCGCCCTCGACGACATCTGCGCCAAAGCCATCGAGTTGGTGCGCGGCGGCGCTGTCATTCTGTTGTTGAGCGACCGCGCCGCGAGCGAAATCTCGCTCCCAATCCCCATGGCGCTCGCCACCGGAGCCGTGCATCACGCGCTCATACGCGCCGGAGAACGCACCCGCGTCGGCCTCGCCGTCGAAGCCGGAGACTGCCGCGACCTGCATCACGTCGCTGTGCTGCTCGGCATGGGCGCTGGAGTGGTTCACCCGTGGCTCGCGCTCGAAACCGCCCGCAACCTCAATCCCGAAAAGGGCGAAGCCAATCTTCTGCACGCCTTCGACCTCGGCATTGCGAAAATCATGTCCAAGATGGGCATCTCCGTGATCGATAGCTACCGGGGCGCGCATCTTTTCGACTCCATCGGCCTCAATCACGAGGTCGTTGACCGCTGCTTCTTCGGAATCCCCGCCCCGCTCGGCGGCATCGGCTTCAACGAACTGGACGCCCAACTGCGCCGCACATGGCTGCCCGAAGACTCTGCCACCGAGAACGCCGGGGATGCTCCCACCCCGGTTGTAGCCGCCGCAAAAGATCTCCCGGATTACGGATGGGTCCGTTTTCGCAAGGCTGACAAGGCCGAGCCGCACGCCTGGCAACCGCCGACAGTTCGCGCATTGCAAACCGTAGTGGGCACCGCGCACAAAGCGCCTGCCGTCACCTTCGAGCCCGGAGCGGCATGGGCCGCATTCTCAACTCAGGCGGTGCAACCAGAACCGGCACAACTGCGGGATCTTCTTGAAATCCGCCCCGCGGGCGCTCCGCTGGCAATAGAGCAGGTGGAACCACCCTCCAAAATGTACAAGCGCTTCATCGCCAGTGCCATGTCGCTCGGCTCGCTCAGCCCGGAGGCGCACCAGACCATCACCCTCGGCATGAACCTGCTGGGCGCCAGGTCGAACTCCGGCGAGGGTGGCGAAGATCCTGCCACCTATCGGGCCGTGCCCGGCGCACCGGCGGTCCGGCGCGATAACAAGATCAAGCAGGTCGCTTCCGGGCGCTTCGGCGT